>CAIUKP010000350.1 GCA_903899675.1 uncultured Bacteroidota bacterium
TGAATTTGAAGATAGGATTAAACATACCAGTTTTTCCTCCATGGGCTCAGATTTGGCAGATATCAATAATGATGGTCTGCCGGATATATTCAATACCGACATGTTGCCGGATGATGATTATCGGTTAAAAACTACCGGAGCATTCGACAACATTGATTTGTTTAACACCAAACTATCCACCGGGTTTTATTATCAGTATGTAAAGAATTGTCTTCAGGTGAATACCCGAGGCGGACACTTTATTGAAACCGGAAACTATAGTGGGATTTCAGCTTCTGATTGGAGCTGGGGTGCATTGATGTTTGATATGGACAACGATGGGATGAATGACATTTATGTTAGCAATGGTGTAAACAGGGATGTTACTGATTTAGATTTCATCGAGTTTTTTGCCAATGATGTTATTCAAAAAATGGTTCTTACCGGAGAAAAGCAGGAAGTGAATGAAGTGCTAAAACATATTCCGCAGCATCCCCTGGTTAATAAAGTGTATCACAATTTGGGCAACCTTAAGTTTGATGACAAAGCAATCAGCTGGGGATTGCAGCAGCCAACATTTTCAAATGGTGCGGCCTATGGCGATTTGGATAATGACGGCGATCTAGATTTGATTGTAAACAATGAAAATCAGCCCACTTTTGTTTATAAAAACAATAGTAGACAAATTAATCGCTACCATTATATTGGCCTTCAACTGAAGGGAACCGAAAAGAATACTTTTGCTATTGGTACTAAAGTAGATATTTTTCGTGGGACTGAAATCATTACCCGGGAACTATATCCCTGCAGAGGATTTCAGTCTTCCGTAGATTATAAACAAATCATCGGTTTGGGTGATAACTCGAAGATCGATTCAATGGTGATCACCTGGCCCGACTTATCAGTAAGCTCTTATATCCATCCTCTTATTGATACGGTGGTAACCATTCAGCAACCTGCAAGTGGAGCCGGAACGCGAAAGTGGCAAATGCCAATTGCACCCACTCCTATTTTGAAAGTGATGGCTCACGCTTTTGATAAGCATACCGAAGATGTAAATATCGATTTCTATTATGAGCGAAATCTACCCAAGTTATTATCCCGAGAAGGACCAAAGGCAGTTGTAGGGGATATCAATGGAGATGGAAGAGAGGATATATGTGTGGGGGGAGCTGCCAATCAATCTACCCAGGTTTATCTGCAGCAGTCAAATGGCAGATATGAAAAAATGAAACAACCTTCTCTTGATTTATATAAAGATTTTGAAGACATTACACTTTTACTATTTGATTCGGATAAAGATGGCGACCTCGATTTATTGATTTGTCCGGGTGGCAATAATGCCCAGCCCAATACCCGAACCATGCAACTGCGTTTATTCAGGAATAACGGGAAAGGAAATTTTGAAATAGACGTAAATGCATTTCCAGCGGCAGGAATGAATATAGGAGCAGCAACTGCTTACGATTATACCGGTGATGGCTATCCAGATTTATTTATCGGGGCTAGGAGTGATCCAAGAAACTACGGCGTTGATCCAGAAAGTTATTGTTTGGTGAACAATGGAAAAGGGCAATTTGTAAAACTAGCTCCTGAAAAATGCGGAGCCATTGCAAAGATTGGAATGGTTACAGCAGCAGCATGGGTAAATATATCCGGAGACGCCCAAAAAGAATTGGTAATTGCGGGAGAATGGATGACCCCCCGCATTTTTTCATTTACCCAACAGGGCTTCATTGAAGTTGTTACCAACCTAACAGATATATTCGGATGGTGGGAATCCCTGGCAGCTGCAGATTTGAACGGGGATGGACTAACTGATCTTGTGTTAGGAAATATTGGCGAAAACTTTTATCTCCGACCAGATAAGGATCACCCTGTCAAATTATGGCTGAATGATTTTGATCAGAATAATGCCAGTGATCGAATTTTAACCAGTACCATCAACGGGAAAGATATGCCCGTGTTTATGAAGCACGAGATGGAAGATCAATTACCTTCTCTGAAAAAGAAAAATTTAAAACACCGAGATTACGCTGAAAAATCTTTTCAGGAATTATTTTCTTCGGCAATCGTGAAGAGTTGTAAAGTGAAAACATTCAATTACGGATCTTCCATCATCGCGTATAATCTGGGGAATGGAAAATTTTCTATCCAAAAACTACCAGTTCCAGTTCAACTATCATCGGTGAATGCTATTTTATGTACCGATATCAACCAAGATAATTTTCCAGACATTCTGTTAGGTGGAAATGAATTTGGTTTCTTACCTCAGTTCGATCGACTGGATGCAGGAAGAGGTGCTTTGCTATTGAATAAAGGAAAAGGGGGCTGGGAATATCTGCCGTCGGATCAGTCGGGACTGAACATACATGGGCAGATTCGGGATATCAAAGAAATAAATACAGGCGCTAACCGGCAATGGATATTTCTGAGAAACGATGATGTACCGGTTTTAATAGGTATGGAAAATGCTCCTTCTGTAAAAACAGCCTTATCCGCCCGAAAATGAAATTAATTACTCGTTTATATAAAGGGTTTTTTTTACTCCTACTAATAACAATTTTTAGTAGCTGCCGACAACAAGCCAACCAATTACCACCCCTATTCGAAGTTCTCGATAGCAGTAAAACTGGTTTAGAATTTGCAAATCGGTTGCATCCTACAGATTCCTTGAATATGTTTACTTACATGTACTTCTATAATGGAGGTGGCGTAGGGGCAGGGGATTTTAACAATGATGGACTGGTAGATGTATTCTTTTCGGCGAATCAGGGCTCCAATACCCTCTACCTTAACAAAGGAAATTTACATTTTGAAGATATTAGTAGCCAGTCAGGCATCACCAATGATGGCGGATGGTCTACCGGTGTATCTGTTGTAGACATTAATCATGATGGCTGGTTGGATATTTATGTTTGCCGGGTAGGAGACTTTGTAACGCTGCATACAGGTAATCAATTATGGGTATGCAAGGGATTAAATAAAAAAGGTATTCCTATATATGAAGAATCCGCAGCCAAATATGGATTAGATTTTAAAGGTTTCTGTACTCAGGCTGCTTTTTTTGATTATGATCTGGATGGCGATTTAGACTGCTTTCTGTTAAACCATTCCGTTCATCGCAATGGATCTTTTGCTCCCCGTGCAAACTTTTTGGGCACCTATCATCCGCTGTCGGGCGATCGGATGTATCGAAATGATGGGGAACATTTTACTGATGTTACCAAAGCTTCCGGAATCAACAGCTCTGCTATCAGCTATGGCTTGGGAATAGCAATAAGTGATTTTAATCACGACGGATATCCAGATCTATATATTGGAAACGATTTTCATGAAAATGATTACCTCTACATCAACCAAAAAAATGGACGTTTTTCAGAGGAGCTCACCAGTCATATCATGCATACCAGCCAGTTTTCTATGGGGGTAGATGTTGCCGATGTAACCAACGATGGCTATCCCGAAATTATCTCCATGGATATGCTGCCATCCGATCCTTATATTCTAAAACGTTCTTTGGGCGAAGACGAATTTGATATTTTCAATTATAAAATTGCAGCTGGGTATAATCATCAATATACCCGGAATAATTTGCAATTGAATAGACGTAATGGCATGTTTAGTGAAGCAGGCTTATATGCTGGAATATTTGCTACGGATTGGAGTTGGGCGCCTTTGTGGATGGATATCGATAATGATGGGAAGAAAGATTTATTTATATCGAATGGCATCCCCAAGCGGATGAATGATATGGATTATGTGAACTTTGTTTCCAAAGAAGAAGTGCAGCAAAAAATAAGTACCAACCATCTAAATGAAAAAGACCTCGCGCTGGTAAATAAATTTCCCGAGATTAAAATTCCCAACAGAATTTTTCTAAATACCGGCGAACTAAAATTTGCAGATTTGGGAAGTCGTATCGATAATAACCAGCCCACCTATTCAAATGGAGCCGTTTATGCTGATTTTGATAATGATGGAGATTTAGATGTGTTGGTAAATAATATTGATGAAGCTGCGCTATTGTATAAAAACAATCAAAATAATTTTTCAAGAGATACGGCCCATTCAGTAACCATTCAACTTAGGGGAGATACAGGTAATCCGAGAGCAATAGGGGCTTCTGTAATACTTTTCTATCCGGGAGAGGTAAGAACCTATGAAAAATATCCGGTAAGAGGATTTCAGTCGAGTATGGAAGTTCCGCTGCTAATTGGATATGGAAAAGAACTCCCAGATTCAGCTTGGTTAATATGGCCAGATCATTCCTGTGAAAAAATAAACTGGCGTTTATCCGACCAACAAATCAAGTTTACTTACCAAAAGGGGTTACCAAAGTTCAATGATCAGTTAATACTCAGTAGGTGGAAAGAGCCCGCTAAACCCATGGTGGATATCACCATACAAACGGGTCTTGAAGCGAATCATTTTGAAAATGTATTTGGAGAGTTCGACCGCGAACCATTGATTCCACATATGCTGTCAACCGAGGGCCCAACAGCAGCTGTTGCTGATGTGAATGGGGATGGACTGCAGGACATCTATCTAGGCTCTTCCCGCGACCAGGTTGCCCAATTATTTCTTCAACAAAAAGATGGACGCTTTGTGAAAAAAAGGCAGCCCGCTTTTGAGGCAGATAGTGTATATGAAGAAACGGGTGCTGTATTTGCGGATGTTGACAGAGATGGACGGGTTGATTTAATAGTAAGTAGTGGAGGAAATGAATTTTTTGGCCCCCATCCTAATTTGTTGCCCCGCATATATCATAACGATGGCAATGGAAATTTTAGTAAAACAATTGATGCCCTTCCCGATATTTTTGTGAATGCATCCTCTATTGCAGCTGCAGATGTAAATGCCGACGGAGCCATTGATCTGATTATTGGCGGAAGGAATATTCCCTATGAATATGGGGCTCCGGCTCGCTCATATATTTTGTTGAATAATGGTAAGGGAATTTTTAAGGATGAAACTGCCAACTTAGCTCCCGAACTAAGCACTATTGCAATGGTTACACAGGTGTGTGTTACCGATTTGAATCACGATCAGCAACCCGACCTGATAATTACAACTGAGTGGGATGGCATTTATTCATTCATTAACCAAAAAGGCAGTTTTGTAAAGCAGCTGATTACCAATCAAAAAGGTTGGTGGAATTTTGTATTGCCCATAGATGTGGATGGGGATGGCGACCTGGATCTGATTGCAGGTAACCTAGGATTAAATAGTCGCCTGAAGGCAAGCAAACAGGAACCACTCAATTTGTATGTAGGTGATTTTGATGGAAATGGCCGAAAAGAACAATTGCTAACTTATTATCTAGAGGGACGAGAGATTCCGTTCAACAATAAAGATGAACTGCAACGGCAACTTCCTTCCTTGAAGAAAAAATATTTATACGCAGCAGATTTTGCCAAAGCACGACTTACTGATATTATCTCTTCCGAGCAACTCAATGCCGCCACTCATTATCAGGCAGATCAGCTGGCTAATGTAGTTTTGCTGAACGATGGCCAACAACATTTTACCCTAAAGCCCCTGCCCTGGTTGGCCCAGCTAAGCAGTATGCGGGATGCGGTGGTAGTGGATGCCAATGGCGATCAATTGCCCGATGTGCTGCTGGTTGGTAATTATTATCAATCCAATATTCAAATGGGCAGGTACGATGCAGACTTTGGAACAATTCTTTTGAATAAGGGGAAAGGAAACTTCACCGCTGAAAATATAAATGGGGTAATTATAAAAGGGCAATCAAGAAGAATATTACCCATTCAAATTAAAGGCAAACCTTCCTGGTTAGTGGCTCGAAATAATGACAAAGCCATGATAATTCAATTTGCACAATAAAGGGAGATTTAACAGTACCAGCCTGTCGATTAATAAACTGGTTCGTACAATCGGGTAATCCATCGGCTGCTGTCGGGTTGCAACATTCTATCGGTAACTAACATGGTAAAACTCATAGCCATGGAAGTTTTTTTATAATCTTGAAAGTATTGTTTTAACTGAGCAGAGGCCCATTTTACTTTACTTTCCCCTCCCAACACTTCCGTAAACATAAAGGAGCCCTTTACCATATATTTCAGTGAAAAATTATTTTCTTCAGGAATACGAGTAGTAACAGGAACGCCTGCCATCAATTGAAATTGCTGATCATCATAACGGGTAACATTGTAAATCGGGCTGCCGGTTGGCTTGGTTCCTTGGGCAGTTATATAAGCTTCTATTTTTCTAATTAGGGAGTAACGTTCCATTTGATTCGGAACCGAACGAGTGAGCACACGGGCTGTAACAAATAGCGTGTCGGGCAATTGTGTTCTTTCAATGTTAATTCCATATACTTTTTCAATATGAGAGAAAAACCGGGCGCAGGAGTTGAGGGCGGTATCCATTTGTTCTTTGATCGATCGGGCTTTCCAATAATTTTTAATCCGCTGGAACGGGTTGTTCCCACTTTCTAGTTGGCAGGTCCATTCTATTCCCGTTGAATCGGTCCGAAGGGGTATAAGCGACAAACGACTAAGTAAAGCAGGATCATTATTTCTTTGAATCTCTATTTCTAGCGACTTATAAAACTTTTTCGATAAGGTGAATGTATAATCTTGTTGTTGAAATTTGGCAGGGAGAGACTTGTTCAGCTCCGTAGTAGGCCACCAAGTGGGCCACTGAGACTCATCTAATAATAATCGCTCAATTGCAACGTCAGGGCTAGGGGCGATTTTAGCTGCAGAAATCAAAATTTGAGAGGGTATCAGAAAGAAAATCAGAGCAATGGCAGCCAAAAAAAAGCCGAAAACTAGCAACAATACCTTTTTCATACAATAGATCCTTTTGGAAAGTGTAAAATTACATATAATCCGGTAAGGTACTCTTTGTTAAAAGCGGATAGTTCTATTTTGGAGGTGCTGCTGAACAAAATGAAGCAAATATTACTATTACTGAAATTTAGCCCCTAAAAAAGATAACTTTGTTGATTAAACCTTTCTTCCTTGTTGGCCAAAATTAATAGGTATTCCTGGATATTTTTTTTAGTTGTTGCAGCATTATCGAGTGCCTGCAAGCACAATTCTGCGGATTCCGGAGATGCGGTATTTTCTTTGTTATCTTCCCAACAAACGGGTATCGATTTTGAGAATACCGTTAAAGATTCCCGTGAAATGAATATTCTCAATTACCATAACTTTTATAATGGGGGTGGTGTTGCTATTGGCGATTTAAACAACGATGGACTTCCCGATATAGTGCTAACTGCCAATCAGCTTTCTAGTAAAATTTATTTTAATTCAGGGGGTCTTCGCTTTCGGGAAGCAACTAAGGAATCGGGGTTTGTTAGTAAACATAGCTGGCATACCGGTGTTACATTGGCTGATGTAAACAGCGATGGTTGGTTGGACATATATATATGCAATGCCGGAATACTCCCCGGCGACGACCGCTCGAATGAACTATTTATCAACCAGAAAAATGGTACTTTTCTCGAGCAGGCACATCAATATGGATTAGATGATAAAGGGGCATCTACCCAAGCTACCTTTTTTGATTATGACCATGATGGCGATTTAGATTGTTTTGTATTAAATAACAGTCCTAAATCTGTAGACAATTTTGGTTATAAAAGTGATGCCCGCTTTGTTCGAGATGCCATTCATGGCGATCGTTTGTATCAGAATCAACAAGGTAAATTTGTGGATGTGAGTGAAGCAGCTGGTATATATGGTTCGGAAATCGCTTTTGGATTAGGGGTTACCGTTGGCGACGTGAACAACGACGGATGGGAAGACCTATATGTTGCCAACGATTTTTTTGAACACGATTATTTATACATCAATCAGCAAAATGGTCGTTTTAAAGAAGTAGCTGATGAAGCCATCGGGCACATGAGCAATGGGGCAATGGGCACAGATATGGCAGATGTAAACAACGATGGGTATCTGGATATGTTTACGGCTGAAATGCTTCCCGAGAATGATTATCGGTTAAAAACAACCATTCGTTTTGATGGATACGATGTGCAACATGCCCGCAACCGACTTCGCTTACACCATCAATTTACTGCCAATACCTTACAAATAAATAACCAGGATGGTACGTTCAGTGAACTTGCACAATTGTCTGGCATGGATGCAACCGGATGGAGCTGGGGTACCCTTTGTTTCGATTTTAACAACGATGGATGGAAAGATGTTTTTGTATGCAATGGCATTAGAAGAGACCTAACTGATCAAGATTTTCTGGCCTATTTTAACAGTGAAGAAAACCTATCCAGGGTTCGGCAAGGGGGATATGATTTTCTCGACCTCCTGAATAAAATGCCTGCTGTGCCTATCCAAAATTTTGCCTTTCTAAATAAAGGAGATGGTTTGTTCAGTGATCAGTCTACGCGACTTGGCATAACTCAAAAATCTTTCAGCAGTGGCGCTGCCTATGCAGATTTAGATGGAGATGGAGATTTAGATTTAGTAATCAATAATGTGAACGGACCAGTATTTGTATATCAAAATAAAACGCGCGAACAAAAAAAGGCGCATTATGTTACTATACGATTGCGGGGAGATTCGATTAATCCCTTTGGTGTGGGGGCGCGGGTAATTTTATTTCAGGGAAAGCAAAAGCAACTGTTAGAGCAAGTGCCGGTAAGGGGATTCCAAAGTTGCGTTCATACCGACTTATTATTTGGATTTTTCAGTGATCAACCGGTTGACAGTATTTGGGTAACCTGGCCGGGTGGTAAGGCAGAGCGTTTGATGAAACCCCGCATTGATACAGTGCTAACTGTATTTCAGCAACACGCTACCTTAATTCGCCCCATTCAAACTAAACCCTCTCCTCTTTTTACGGAATATCCAAATCAGCGCATAGCTGGCAATCGAGCGCATGTTGAAAATGATTTTGTAGACTTTAACGTAGAGCGTTTGTTGCTTAAGTTAGTATCCACAGAGGGACCCAAACTGGCAGTGGGAGATGTTAATGGAGATGGCCTGGAAGATTTTTTTGTAGGAAGTGCCAAAGGCGATACGGCAAAACTCTTTTGTCAGCAATCGAGTGGCAGCTTTAATCAGGTACCCCAAAAAGCATTTATTGCCGATTATTACTTTGAAGATACCGGAGCAACCTTGTTGGATGCAGATGGCGATGGTGATTTAGATCTGGTGGTAGTGTCGGGAGGAAATGAAGTAGCAACGGGCTCTCCATTTTTGGCACCCCGCTTATACCTTAATAATGGAAAGGGAATTTTTACTGCAGCCACTAACGGATGGCCGTTACTTTCTATTCAGGCTTCTTGTGTAAAAAGCGGTGATATGGATGGAGACGGAGACCTGGACTTATTTATCGGGGGCAGAAATGTTCCGGGTGGTTACGGCAATATTCCTGCAAGCCTACTATTGGAAAATATGGGTAAGGGCGTATTCAAAGAGGTAACCAGTGCCAAAGCACCTGCCTTGCTAAAAGCGGGAATGGTAACCGATGCTGCTTGGGTTGATTTAGATGGCGACCATTCTCTTGAATTAGTGTTGGCCGGCGATTGGATGCCGCTGAAAGTTTTTTCCTTTTCATCTCGCATTTTGCAACTCGCCTATGAAATTCCCCATTCATCAGGATGGTGGAACTGCTTAAAGATTGCAGATATCGATGGCAACGGAACTCCGGATATTATTGCGGGCAATTTTGGTCTCAATTCAAATATTAAAGCAGATAGTGCGCATCCTGCCCGATTATTTACCAGTGATTTCGATCAAAATGGGCAATCAGAATCTATTCCTGTTTTTTATAAACCCGATGGCAAATCGTATCCCTACTATTTAAAGGATGAAATAGAAGCTCAACTTCCTTTCCTCAAAAAAAGATTTTTACAATACCAATCTTATGCCGGTAAATCAATAGAAGAAATATTCAATAAACAAGAACTGGAAAAAGCATCACTGCTTTCAGTTACGGAAACCAATACCACCATTTTTTATAATTCCGGGAAAGGCAAATTTACTGCACGCCACCTTCCGATTCAGGCACAAGTTGCTCCTGTATATGGGATTGTGGTGAGTGACATGAATGCAGATGGCACATTGGATATTTTTCTAGCCGGAAATTTTTATGGATTAAAACCTCAAACCGGCAGGCTGGATGCTAGTTACGGCGTAACTTTTTTACAAAAAAATGGCAACTGGCAATACCTGCTTCCTAAAGAATCTGGACTATTTATCCGAGGCGAAGTAAGAGATATCTTACCCATCGGACTATCGGGAGGGAAAAAGGGATTATTGGTTAGTAGAAATAATGCTCCGTTTATTTTGTTTCAGCCAACCGAACAGGATGCTCACCAATAACATTTAAAACTGATTGCTATGCGAATATTACTGCTTTTTTTTGTTGGTTGTTGTGTTTCACTTTGGGTTGCTGCCCAACCTGATCCTTGGAAAATTTCAGCAAAAGGAATTACCGCTTCCGGATATTACGGGGTTACGGTTGCCAATGGCATGATGGGAATTGTTAGCTCCCCTGAGCCTTTTAAAGTGAAAGAAGTGGTTTTAGCCGGAGCATATGATTTATATGGCAGGGGCAGAGTAAGTAATTTTCTCAGAAGCTTTAACCTGCTGAACATGCAACTGGATATTGATGGGAAGCGCGTAGATGCTGGATGGGTAACCGATTTTAATCAGGAGCTGAACATGAAGGAAGCTTCGTTTACAACAACCTTCAAGGCGGGAAATAAGGCCACCATCACCTATACCTATTATGCACTCCGGCAACTCCCCTTTACGGTTTTGATGGATGTAACGATTACCGCAAACCAAAATATTTCCCTAATGGCCGCCAGTGTGATGGAAGCTCCGGATGCCTTAAAAGAAGTACAAAATTATTACAATGAGATCGACCGCCCCCACGCAGTTATTCAGCTATTAACTTCTACTGCTAAAAGTCCAACCGGCAAACTGCAACTATGTGCCTCTAACTCATTTCTTTTTCCTGAGCCGCATGGACAAGAGCCCAGGGTAATTCATGAGATGTGGGATAATAACATGCACCTAATGAAATTCGGTAAGAAGCTAGAAGCAGGGCAAACATACCGTTTTTCTATAGCCGGAACTTCCATTACCTCTGCTCATCACGACGATCCGTTGAATGAAGCGGAGCGTATGACATTATTTACCCGATTAGAGGGGCGGGAGCGGCTTATTCAAAAGCACCGGCAAGCCTGGGAAGAATTATGGAAAAGTGACATTGAAATTACAGGAGATGAGCAGGCACAACAAGATGTGCACAGTATGCTTTACCATTTATATTCTTTTGTTAGGGAAGGAACGGATTTGAGTCCCTCTCCTATGGGGTTAAGCGGATTGGGCTACAATGGACATGTATTTTGGGACACCGAATTATGGATGTATCCTGCACTGTTGGTTTTACAACCCGAAATGGCCAAAAGTATGGTGGAATATCGTTTTCAGCGGCTACCGGCAGCCCGAAGAAATGCCTTTAATCATGGTTATAAAGGAGCCATGTTCCCCTGGGAAAGTGCCGGTACAGGCGTGGAAGAAACACCGGTATGGGCTTTGAGCGGACCATTTGAACACCATATTACTGCCTGCGTGGGCCTGGCTGCCTGGAATTATTATTGCGTTACCCAAAATAAGGATTGGTTAAAAGAAAAAGGCTGGCCATTGCTAAAAGAAACGGCTGATTTTTGGGCCAGTCGGGTAGAAAGAAATGGCCCAGGTAGATATGATATCAATAATGTGGTAGCAGCCGATGAATGGGCAGAAAATGTAAACAACAATGCATTTACCAATGCCGCCGCCAAAGCCGTATTGCAGCATGCTTCAACAGCCGCCGCGATTCTTGGCCTGCCCGCTAATGCTGACTGGGCGTTGGTGGCTGCCAATATACCCATTTTAAAAATGGAAGGGGGCGTAACACGCGAACATGAAACCTATAAAGGGGAGGGCATTAAGCAGGCAGATGTAAATTTACTGGCCTACCCTTTACGGGAAGTAACCCAACCCGAAAGCATCCGGAAAGATTTGAATTATTACGAAACCCGTATTCCAACTGCCGGAACCCCTGCCATGACGCATGCCATCTTTTCTCTGCTCTATGCCCGTTTGGGCGACGCAGATAAAGCATATCGGTATTTTAAAGAATCCTATCAGCCCAATCTATTACCCCCCTTCCGGGTTATTGCAGAAACCAAGGGGGGCACCAATCCCTATTTTGGCACTGGGGCAGGAGGGGTATTGCAAAGTGTTCTAATGGGATTCGGAGGGCTGGACATAACCGAAAAAGGAATTATCCAGATAAAATGCGTACTACCCGCTGGCTGGAAAAGCCTTTCCCTGAAAGGGATTGGCCCGGAAAAGAAAATATTTTCTGTGAAACAATAATCAGTAATTTTGGCTGTTGAAAAAACTGTCTGCCATACTACTGCTCGCTATCCTCGTGTTCAATTGGGGAGGATATCGATTATTGTCTCATTGGGTTGCCCTTCAATCCGAAGTACAATTTCAGTTGGCATTAGATCAGGAGCAATATGATGAATCGGAGCTATTACATATTAAAGTTCCCGCTAGTTTACCCTACGGTGTTAGTAATCAGCAATTCGATCGCGTAGAAGGTAGCATGGAAATTAATGGGGTTACTTATTCTTATGTGAAAAGACGTTTTTACCAGGATACGCTGGAATTGCTTTGCTTACCCAACCTGCAGACTACCCAAATTAAAAATGCTAGGGATGCATTTGCCCAATTGGCCAGTGATTTTATTTCCCACGATAGTGCTTCAAAGAAAAATACGGGATCGACTGCTGTTATAAAATTCAATGTTTCTGATTTTACCCAAGATCATCTCCTCTTTTCTTGGCAGTTTAGTTGCGATGGTGCTCAAGTAAATTGGAATCAATTTCGTTCAGCATCCCTGCCCAATGAAGGGCCAAATGGAATAGACCCCCCTCCGCGAAGCGTTGCCTAATTTCTGATGGCAACTGCATTTTTTATCTCTCATTTTTTTATTAATGAAAAGACTTTTACAGGGTCTTTGTGCAGTCTTATTATTAATCAGTTGTAATAACAGTGATGAATATAAGGCTTACTTGCACAATCCCGAATTATATAGCCAAACCGTACATGAGTTGAACACCGTAGTGATGGGGAATAATTTTCCACCTATGGTAGCTTCGCGTAATTATGCGTATGCCGCCATCGCTGCCTACGAAGTAATGGCGGTGGGGTATTCCGATCAATACGAATCGCTGGCAGTTCAATTGAAGGGTCTATCCACCATATCCCGCCCGGCTGCTGATTCGCAGGTTGATTATGCATTGGCTGCTCTGTTAGCGTATATAAAAGTGGGGGAAGCGGTAACTTTTCCTGAAGGGAGTATGCAAGCTTATCAAGATAGCATACTTATGATGGCTCGCAAAAAGGGTCTGCCTAGGCAGGTAGAAACAGCCTCCCGCATACTCGCCGATAGCGTGGCTGCATCTATTATTCGATGGAGCAAAAAAGATAATTATCTGCAAACACGCGGGGCCGAAAAATATACCGTAAAGGATATACCCGGTCGTTGGATACCCACGCCTCCTATGTATGCCTCCGCGGTAGAGCCTCATTGGAAAGAAATACGCCCCATGGTAATTGATAGTGCCGGATTATTTTGTCCACCCGCACCCCCACCCTTTAATATCACGGATAGTAAAAGCGAATATTATCAGCAGGTGATGATGATAAAAAATGCAGTGGATAGTCTTACCCCCGAACAACGGCATATTGCAGAATTTTGGGACGACAATCCCTTTAAAATGAATGTAACCGGGCATGTTATGTTTGGCAGCAAAAAGTTTTCTCCTCCAGGGCATTGGATGGGAGTAATTGGGATTGCTGCAAAAAAAGCCGGATACGATTTGCCAGCAACCATATATGCATATGCGAAAACGAGTATTGCTTTATTTGATGCATTTATCCAATGCTGGTATGTGAAATATACCTATAATACCATTCGTCCGGAAACCGTAATCAATAAATATATTGATATGAACTGGCGCCCCTATTTACAAACTCCGGCGTTTCCAGAATATACCTGCGGACATTCTACTATTTCCTCCTCTGCTGCTGAGGCACTTACCAGTGTATTTGGCGATAATTTTGCCTATACCGATTCTACGGAATTGGAATTTGGCATCAAAAGCAGAAATTTTTCCTCCTTTCGTGCAGCGGCCATTGAGAATAACTGGGCCCGGTTTTATGGCGGATTACACTTTCATAATTCCTGTATAACCAGTACTGAAATTGGAAAAAATGTGGGGCAATTAGTAGTTTCGCGCCTCCGCATGAAAAAGAAACCTTAATTACAAGAACCCTACATCAAAATTTATGCGTACAAAAATATTTTTACTAATCATACTTTTTTCTGCTTCTCGCGAGTTAGTTGCTCAGGGATGCGTAGCCATCAGAAGCAATGGGGCTGTATGTTCTATGGATCATGCCGACTCCGTTGTTTCTAAATGGCAGTTTGCCGCCAATAATCGCTATTTTAAATCTTTCCGACATTTTGTGGGGTATGAAGAGCAACCCCAGCGAGTGGAATTGGGTACAGAAGTAATCAATCATAATTACTCGCTCGATCTTACCCTGTTTCACCACCTTACTAACCGCTGGACGCTGATGGCAAATGTGCCCATCATTTACAACACGCGTTCTTCCCTTTACGAACATGGCGGATTGCAGCGCTACAGCACCAGCTCTTATGGAATTGGAGATGCAAGGTTGGCTGTTTACAGATGGTTACTGGATCCGGCAAAACATCATAACCTGAATATTCAGGCAGGACTGGGCGTAAAATTGCCTACCGGCGATTATCGGTATGCCGATCGTTTTTATACGGCAACTCCCGGTGTTACCCGTTTTGGACCAGTAGATCAGTCCATACAATTGGGTGATGGCGGATTAGGATTTACCACTGAGTTAAATGCCTACTATATGTTTAAAAATGGCTGGGGCTTATATGGCAATTTCTATTATCTGATAAATCCCCGCGAACAAAATGGGGTTTCTACCGCACGGGGAGGTTTGTCTAGCGCCAATCAACTTATTGGAGGAAGTGATGTGATGAGCGTACCTGATCAGGTTATGTATCGATTAGGCGTTAACTATATGGTTGGAAAATTTACCTTCTTGGGGGGAGTTCGCAGGGAAGCCATCCCCGTGAATGATCTGATTGGCGGGAGCAATGGATTTAGAAGACCAGGTTTTATTGTTTCTGCTGAACCTGGTATCGTATATACCCACAAAAAAACCAGTCTATTTGCTTATGTACCTTTTTCTATTACCAGAAACCGCACGCAAAGCGTACCCGACCAGATTGTTTCTGCAGCTACCAGTAAATATACCCAAGGCGATGCCGCATTCTCTGATTATGTGTTGAACCTGGGATTTTCAATTAAGTTCTAATCAAGTTTATCAATAGTAAATGTCCAGCCTTTTTCGAGTGCCGGACTTTTTTTATCCAGTAACTTCCAAAATATGAAATCCGTAAGGCTGCAGGATAAAATAATCATGATCAGAACCTACTGCAATCGTTTGTTCCGTCCAGTAGTCATATAAACGGGTAATCGATTTCCCTTTTTCTTTAAATGCATACCAGGTTAGGTAGGCAGATTGCGGACTAAAATTGAAAAGACAGTATACTTGTTGATCAGCGTTTTCCCGAATAAAACCTGCCACATGGATATTATGAGGCGTTAACCAGCTAAGATTACCGGTATCTGCAATAGCAGGTAATTTTTTTCGAATTTGAATGAGGCGTTGGGTAGCAGCAAAAATGCTTTTTCCGTCGGCATTTTCATCGGCTTCCCATTTTTGCCAATCAATTACAGGGCGGTGCATCCAACGATTATCATAACTTTTTCCAGGATCACTCAGGTAGCTGTAGTCGTTGGTATATCCCTGCTCATCTCCATAAAAAATTACCGGAATGCCACCGATAAAAAAGCTTTGCGCCTGCATGAGTAAAATTTTTTGGATGGCGATTGCTTTTGCAGCTTGGGATCCCTCTTTACTAGCCTTTTCTAATCCACATAATGATGCCAGCGATCCGCTGATGCGTGCATCCTGGGTTTTGGGGTTTACAGAAAATAAAGCTCCCGTAGCAGGGGAGCCTGGCAAGGAACCAGCATAATATTCTTTTAAAAATTTTCTGTGCTCATACGAATTAAATCCAGCAGCGGCAATCATGCTGTCATCGTATCCTAATCCAATATCATCGTGGCATCGGGTATAGGTTATCCAGGAAGCTCCTTTGGGTTTTTGCAACAAGAGGGGTTGTGCAGCCAGCATAATCCGTGTATCTCCAGTTGCCAGCGCATCCCATTGCAAAGCCATTTGCGTGGCATTATAGGCAAAGTCACACTCCCTTCCGGCATATAAGCCCTCACCAAAATATTTCATGATTTCACCCGGGGCAACAATTGCTTCGCCCAATAAAGCTACTCCCGGTGCTGCTACCTGTAAACATTGTTTCAGTAATCGAAGCAGTGTATGTGCCTGGGGTAAATTTTGACAGGTAGTGCCCAACTGTTTCCAAATAAATGCCGGGGCATCGACGCGTAAAACATCCACTCCCAAATTGGCATAAAAAAACAGGGTATCCAGCATAGCCACAAAAACCGCGGGATTGGTATAGTTGAGGTCCCACTGATACGAATGAAATACCGACATCACCCACTGATTACATTCCTTTATATACGTGAAATTACCCGGTGAACTTTCTGGAAATATCTCCGGCATGGATGCATCAAACTGGTCGGGAATTTCCCGAGTAGGGTACATATAATAATATTGCTGAAATGCCTTGTCACCCTCTTTGGCTTTTCGAGCCCATTCGTGGTGATGGGAAGTGTGGTTTAACACAATATCCAACATCAAATACATTTCCTTCTTCTCCATTGCTAGCTTCAGCTCTTGCAAATCGCTGAGGTTACCAAAGCGGGCATCCACTTTTCTAAAATCAGATACGGCATATCCGCCATCACTTTCTCCGGCAGGACTCTCAAAAATGGGCATGAGGTGCAAAAAATTTACACCCAGGTTATCGAGGTATTCGAGTTTACTGCTCATACCCTGCAGGTTGCCGGCAAACCGGTCTACATATAAACTCATGCCCGCGATTTGGTTGCTCAGGTACCAACCCTCTTGTTCCAGCTTTTTTTCATCTAATTGCTGCAGGGCAGGTCTTCTTTTTTGGTGGGCATCTACTATAGTTTCAACCAATTGGTTAAAATATAAATCGTAAGCGGGGTGGTGTTGGTAGATGGAGGAGAAAAGCGATTCAATTGCGGCTGCATTCGCAACAAATCGAGTATAAAAATTAACATTAGCCGGGTTTGCATGCAAGGAATTTTTTTCCAGCGCCCTTTTAATTTTTTGATGTAAGTGATGTTGATACACAAGTATGGAATTCTATTGAAAAATTTGATCGGTAAGGTGTTCGAAGGCTTCCATGGCACCCATGAATTCGCAAGTGCGGGCACCGGCTTTATTGGCATTTGCGGTAATGGCTTTCCATTGCTCAACTGAAAGTTGTTTCATTTGACTGGTACCAAATTTGCTCAGTTGAAATAAAAGCGCTCCCACAAAAGCATCTCCGGCTCCGGTAGTGTCTATGGGGGTTATGGGAATACTGGGAATTACAAATGATTCTCGGTTAATGCAAAGTAGGGTTCCCTCTTTTCCGAGGGTGATGGCAAATACGGCAGTTGATAAATCCATCAGCACGCGGGTGGCTTCGGATAAATCAGCACAACCGGTAATCAACAAGGCTTCTTCATCACTCATTTTAAAAAAATCGCAGTGTTGTAAAAAATGCCTGGATTGAGCAATAAAATGGCTAGGATCACCCGGAAACAGCAAGTGCCGATAGTTGGGATCGAAGCTGGTGAATATTCCCTTTTTTCTTGCTTCGGAAAGCAGGTATAGGTAAGCTGATTGTAAGGGGCCAGGTAAAAAGCCGGTGGCAGATCCAAAATGAATAATGGAAATTTCATCCAGTGGAATTTCTTTCACATCTTCTTTACTAAGTTCCCCATCTGCGCCGCGGTTAAATACAAAATCCCTTTCTCCATTTTGCATCAGCGAAACAAATGCAAAAGTGGTAAAATGATTGGGGTCGCTAAGCATCCATCGAGTATCTACCCCAAAATGCAGCATCTGGTCGCGCAGGTGTTTGCCAAATGGGTCGTTACCTACTTTGGCAGCAATGGATACAGCACCTCCCAATGCAGCAATCGCTGCTGCCACATTGGTGGGGGCACCCCCGGCTTTTTTTAAAAAATGATTGCCATCTGATAAGGCACTCCCTTTATCGGTACAAATCATATCAATCAGGGCTTCTCCAACACATAATATTCCCATATATAGTAGTTTCCTATCAAGTTCAATTACCCATGCCCATTGGCAATAGGCTGGTTTTCTAATTCCTCATCACTTGGGTTATTCGCTTTTATCAGCAAAGTGGCTAAGCTGGCAATCAGTAATAAGATGCCGGCAAAACCAATGGCTTTCCTCGGGTCGTTGTTTAAAAAATGCTGTAAAACATATCCAAAAGTAGTGGTCTGCAAAATCATCGGAATCACAATCATCATATTGATGATACCCATATATACTCCATATCGTTCTTTCGGTATATTATGAACTACCATCAAATAGGGAACGCCCATCATACTGGCCCAGGCAATTCCAAATCCGGTTACCGGTAAAAAAATCAGGTGCTTATCCTGAATCATCGGAAAAATAATAAACCCAATACCTGCGAGTAACAAACAAATTACATGTACCGCTTTCGCACTGTACTTTTTTGCTAGGTAAACCAATATAAACGCAGAGAGAAAGGTCATCATATTCGACCATCCACCTACCAATCCTGCCCACCCCACAGCTTCTTCATATTGTTTTGGATTACTTTGTGGAGTGGCATTCCATACACTCAAGGCAATACTTTTAGAAGTGTTTTGCCAGTAACAGAATAAGGCATACCACTGAAATAAATATACCAAAGCCAATTGCCACATAACTTTTGGCATTTGCCGAATGGCAGAAATTATTTCAATAAAAGGGGCAAATAATCCACCCTTTTCGGCTTTTAATGCAGCCAATTCTTCTTCTGTGGGCGGAATTTCTGGGGTAGTAGAGGTTGACCACAGAACCGAAGTAATAGAGCAAATAGAGCCTAAAAAGAAGGAGGCAAATACCCAATAAGGGATTTGTCCATGCGCTTGTTTTAGAAATTCAATTTTCTGAAAAGCATACAGCGACAAGTTGGCCAGTGTAATGCCCAGCCCGGTAAAAAAACTTTGAGATAAAAATCCGGTTGGCATTTGTGAGGGAGGCAATTTGTCGGCAATAAAGGCCCGGTAAGGTTCCATGGCCGTATTATTGGCTGCATCTAATACCCATAAGAGTCCGGCAGCCATCCATAGGGAGCTGCTGAATGGATAAATAAATAAGCATATACTGCAAAACAGCGCCCCCAGAAAAAAATAGGGCTTGCGCCTTCCCCAGCGGGGATGCCAGGTTTTATCACTCAAAGCGCCAATTATCGGCTGTATCAACAATCCGGTTACTGGGCCAGCCAAATTGAGCAATGGAATTTGATCGGGTTGGGCACCTAAAAAATCATAAATCGGATTGATGGCAGTTTGTTGCAAACCAAAACTATATTGGATACCGAAGAATCCCACATTCATATTGATAATCTGCAAAAAACTCAGCCGAGGTTTTATACGCATGCAATGGGAGTTAGTAGCTGTAAAATACTACATTATTCCTATATATCTGGAACTGCTTTCTACGCTTTAAATAACGCAGTTTTCAAATCATTTCAGTATCTTTCGAGCAATTTATACCCCATGAAAAAAATAGTATTTATAGCCCTTAGCTGGCTCAGTTTTTACTCAGTAAATGCACAGTCTAAAGAGGCACAATCACTTGCTTCAGCACTGCAACAGTTTCATCAGGCAATGATTAGCGCAGATCCCATCTTGCTCAATCAATTAACCGCTGACAGTCTTAGTTATGGTCATTCCGGCGGAAATGTTGAAAATAAAGCCTCCTTTGTTGATCACCTTGTATCGGGACAGTCTGATTTTGTTACTATGGACGTAACCGATTTAACTATAACGGTAGTAGATCATGTTGGCATTATTCGATGCTCACTTTTTGCCAATATTAATGATAAGGGAAAGCCTTCCACGGTAAAATTAAAAGTTATGTATGTGTGGGTAAAGGAAAAAAAGGAATGGAAATTACTGGCGCGCCAAGCTGTTAAAATATTACCATAATACTTTTGCCTTAATTGTTTTTATATGTTCCTTTCTAAACGAAGCATAGTTGCAACGCTTTTACTTTTTATTAGTTGTTCTGTTCTGAAAGCTCAGCTAATTCCTGCTATTTCTTCTCAGTCGCTCAACCGATTTCTTGGGTTACCGGCAACTGTTGGAACAGCCCCGGATTTTGTACAAGACCTCTCAGGGGTAGAATGGCACCGGCTGGCAAAGGTTTGGAACTACACAGGCGACCCACAATATTTTCGGCGGCTACAAAAAATAATCGACCCCTA
This sequence comes from uncultured Bacteroidota bacterium, assembly GCA_903899675.1. GTDB lineage: Bacteria > Bacteroidota > Bacteroidia > Chitinophagales > Chitinophagaceae > Sediminibacterium. The sequence goes on from CAIUKP010000350.1 coordinate 20,578, forward strand.
TGTTACCAGCAGTGGAACTTTAGTGGGATGCCATCCGAGTGATAAATTCGTGAATGGAGAAGCCTTGTTGATTGTGTATCAAGTAACCCAACAAGAAAAGTATTTTACGGCTGCCACCCAATTATTTCGGATGATGCAGGACAACTATTTTTCTGAGGAGAAAAAAAAGCAGCATTATTCTGAGACGATTCCTATTGCCCAGATACCTTTTTATGTGGCCTATGCAGGTTTCATGCGGGATACGGCTTCTATTTCATCAATTGCCAATCAAGTAGAAAATGCTTGCCGGGTATTGAAGCAATCCGGAATGGTAGATGTATTCAATACGGTTAATTTGCTGAGCATTCTAGTAGATGTGCTGGAGTACTATCCTTCTGCCCCAGCAGCCAATCGCTTTAAAACGCTGATGAATCAGTTGGCTAATCAGGCTAACACCATTCGATGGAAAACACAATTTTCACATCCTGCCCCCGAATACCAGGCTAATTTACAGAAAGCGCAATTTGCGTATGTGTATGCAATCAGTAAGGCCATTCGGAAGCAATATATCCCGGCAAAGTATGCGAGTCGTTTCTCCGAACTAGATCCTAATCTATTTACTGCGGAAGCCAAATCCGTTGACTGGCAAGCCGCTGCCTGCATCGAATGGGATCTGCTTCAAAAAAATAGTGTTGGAAAAAACAGGTTATTTTTATTGGATGATTATTTTAATGCAGAAAAAAAAGCAGATGTGTCGGGTGTTGTAAAGCCCTATCACTATAAATGGGATGAATGGCACAATGGAGGATTTTATATGCTGGGAGATATTATAGAAAGTGCCGGCTTGCAAACAGGAACCCTTTCTGCAGCACCCACTGCAGATAATCTGAGGGATGCCAGCATTTATATGATAGTAGATCCAGACCATGTGCCCGACAATCCTACTCCTAACTACATGACGGATACCTATGCCCAAACTATTGTTAACTGGGTAAAATCAGGTGGAGTTTTGGTGCTTTTTCATAATGATAAAGCAAACACAGAGTTTACCCATTTTAATATACTCAGTAAATCTTTTGGCATCACCTTAAATGAGGATATCCAAAACCGGGTGCCGGGAGTAGAGTTTGCCTATGGGAAAGTGGATATTCCTGCTTCACATCCTGTTTTACCCAACGTGCAAAAGATTTATCAAAAAGATGTCTGTTCCATAACGGTGCAGGATCCTGCTAAAGTAGTTTTACAAAAAGACA
>CAIUKP010000351.1 GCA_903899675.1 uncultured Bacteroidota bacterium
CTTTTCCATCCCACAAAACCAAAAGAGCCGAATTTGGGGGGAAATTACCCAGATTATGGGCAAACATCGCTAACTCGTTATAGGCTAAAGAAGTGTCTACCCTGATATTTAGTTTTATCGCAGCAATATCCAACATTGACTTTTCTATAACCATACGATTATTTAGTAAAAGTGAAATGGAATCGCCATCTACCTGTCCATTATCGTATAATTCTAAACGCAGTTCATCATTTTCAACTTCCAACAACTTAGCTACATCCTGTTCTCTATCACGATTCGTTAAAACGATTGCCAGTCGTTCGGTTGAAGGCGGAAGTAAAGGAGCTATTACCAACGCCGGAGCAGTAACAACTTTGGGAGGAGTAGGCGCAACAGGCACTATAGCTGGAGGGGGAGGAGTAACAGGTACATTTTTAAATACCTGAACTCGCTTTTCCTTAGGAGCTTCTATTATTTCAGGTTCCTTTAGCAGCGGAAGGGTATCATTGGATTTAACCAACTTGAAGCTAATATCGGGTACCATATACCGATATTGCGCATTACTCACCAATAAACCTTGCAGTGAAGATTCAGCCTTAGAAGCTACTAACTTAAAATAACCCTGCATTTGAATAAAAAAACCCCTGGAAGCACTCATCGACTGATAATAAACCACCGGAAATGGATTTAAGTGCACGGTTCTTACTGATTTATCAAATTGTCCCCGTATGGGAACCGTTAAAATACTGTCCTTAAAATAATAGATAAATTCACCCCAAACTCGGGTTCCTTGTTGACGCAAAATAAGTTCAGATAGATAACTATTACACTGCCGGGGATATTGAACAATACCCACCCCATACCAGTGCCCATTCACTTGTTGCGAAAAAGCAGGAGAATGCGCACAAATAAAAATTAAAAAAAGCCAACCGGTTAGACGCATGCAGCAGGTATTTTCCGGATAAAAGATATTGGGTTAGACAATTAAATTAATATTCTAAATTACTGCAAAGCCATCATTTGCAATAGATAACTAAGTTAAAAAAGCTTGCTGTGAACAAGTTATTCAATTCAAAAAAGATAGTAACAAGCTGCCATAACGCTTCTCCATTTCATCCGTTAAGTATTGTACCTTTGTAAAATAATTTATATACATGCAAGAGGAGACCCTGCAGGCCGGGCAATACCATTTGTTACCCGTTCAGCGTAAAACCGATTTTGGTTTTTATCTGGATGATGGTCGGGAGGGCATTTTATTACCCAAACGCTTTGCACCCCGCAATCTAAGAGTAGGTGACGAACTGAAAGTATTTGTATACCACGATTCAGAAAACCGCCTAATTGCCACTACACAAACGCCTAGAGCACTTGTGGGAGATATTGCACTCATGGAAGTAGTATCCGTTACCCAGCAAGGGGCTTTTTTAGATTGGGGTTTGATGAAAGACTTATTTGTTCCGCAATCGAAGCAGTTGGGCATCATGCGAAAAGGAGGGAAATACCTGGTAAAATTATATATCGACGAGCAAACGGGGCGTGTGGCGGCTACGGAAAAAATCGAGTCGTTATTGAATACTATGCCCTGTCCACTTAAAGAGCTCGATTTAGTGGATTTAATTGCATACAGGGAATCTGAATTAGGGTGGGTGATGATAATCAATTACCAGTTTACCGGAATCCTGCACAGCAGCGAAATATTTACCCAAATTCAAAAAGGCGATCATTTTACCGGCTTTATTAAAAAAATCCGCCCCGATGAAAAAATCGATGTGGTATTGGGAAAGCCGGGCTTTGCGAAAGTGGAAGATGAAACCGAAAAGATAGTACGCCTGCTGAAAGAAAACAATGGGTATCTGCCATTCAACGATAAATCTACGCCGGAGAGTATTTATGAATATTTTGGGATGAGTAAGAAAACTTTTAAAATGACCACTGGCCATTTATACAAACAACAGATTATCAGTTTTACCAAAACCGGCATACAATTAGTAAACCCCGGGGGCGAAACCCTGGCATAACCAAAGCATATGAATAGTAAATCTGTGTATATACTTTCTGCCGTTAGAACACCTATTGGAAGTTTTGGTGGACAATTCAAATCATTATCCGCTACCCAACTGGGTGCTGCAGCGATAAAAGCGGCCTGTGAAAAAGCAAGGATTGATGTGTCGTTAGTGGATGAATTGATTATGGGGTCGGTATTGCAGGCGGGGTTGGGACAAGCACCTGCCCGGCAATGTTCTAAATTTGCAGGATTACCCGATACCGTTCGGGCAACTACTGTGAACAAGGTTTGTGCCAGTGGAATGAAAGCTATTTCCATGGCGGCACAAAGTATTTTATTGGGCGATGCGGATCTAGTGGTAGCAGGGGGGATGGAGAGTATGAGCAATGTACCGTTTTATCATGCACAAACCCGCTGGGGAAATAAGTACGGGGCTACAACCTTGGCTGATGGATTACAATTGGATGGATTAACCGATGTGTATCACCAATACCCCATGGGCAATGCAGCCGAATTGTGTGCTACCAAGTATGAGATTGGAAGAACGGAGCAGGATGCGTATGCTATAGAAAGTTATAGAAGAAGTCAACAAGCAACTGAATCCGGTTTATTTGCTGCTGAAATCGTTCCCATAGAGATCCCACAAAAAAAGGGTGGGTCTGTTTTTATTAACAAAGATGAGGAACCCTTTCAGGTAGATTTTACTAAGATACCCCAATTAAAACCGGCATTTGATAAGAATGGCACTATTACTGCAGCCAATGCTTCTACCATGAATGATGGTGCTGCGGCGTTGGTATTGATGGATGGCGAAAAGGCGGATGCATTGGGTTTAAAACCACTGGCAATTTTACGCAGTTATGCCGATGCAGAACAGGCACCGGAATGGTTTACCACTTCTCCCGCAGTAGCGTTGCCACAGGCATTGAAGAAAGCCAATCTGAGCATGGAGGATATCAGTTATTTTGAGATCAATGAAGCATTCTCTGTAGTTGCACTAGCCAATCAGCAATTGTTGAATATTAATACTGCTCAATTAAATGCCCGGGGTGGTGCTGTATCATTGGGTCATCCCCTCGGATGCAGTGGTGCGAGAATTATGGTAACGCTGATTCACCTTTTGCAACAAGAAAATAAGCGCTACGGAGCTGCCGCTATTTGCAATGGGGGAGGAGGAGCCAGTGCCATGATTATTGAAATTCCCAGCGTTGGATAGTATGATTCAAATTGCACCCTTCCTAACCTCGGAAGCAAATTTATTGGCCGATATCAGTCGTACCACATTTGCAGAAACTTTCGCACCGGTAAACACGCCGGAGGATATGGCAATATTTATGGAGCAGCAGTTTACTGCCGAACAGCTAAAGGCTGAAATGGGTAAGCCGGACTACCTGCATTTACTCGCCAACTATAATGGAGCCCCAGCAGGGTATCTTTTTTTAAAGAAGCATTCTCACCCACTTTTACAACAGTCAGCTGCACTTGAAATCAGTCGAATTTATTGTTTACAGACATTTCAAGGTAAGGGAGTTGGCAAAGCCCTAATGGAATATGCCCTAGATTATGCAAAGGAAAATGAATTACCCACAGTATGGCTGGGGGTATGGAAAGAAAATGCTAAAGCCCTAGCATTTTATACCAGTTTTGGCTTTCGCATTTTTGGTGAGACTGATTTTATGTTGGGAAATGATTTACAGAAAGATTGGCTGATGAGTAGGAATAAAGTGGGATAAATTTATAGCGATATAAATATATAGAAATCAATCTTAGCGCTACTATTTTCAATCTTTGGTTACTTCCTCTTGAGTAAGAATGGGAATTTCTGCATGGGCAAATCATCTATAAAACTGGATTAAAATTTGAGACACTGCCAGCAATGAGGCGTAGCCTCCACACATACTTCAACAACGGATTTTAATCCGTTGTTAGAAAACAAGGAAGGTGCAAGGAGAACCGTAGGTTCGGCCGATATAGTTGTTAACTGACCACATTAAATATACACCGTAACTACTGTACTCTATACGTTGGGTGCTACAAAATACTACGGATTAAAATCCGTAGATATATTAGAAATCGAGCCGCTGGCTCTATAACACTTCTCCACTCTCATACCCCTGGGCCACACTCCACACGCACACTCCATACTCCAGAGGCGCACACACACTCACGCAGGTTTTATCAACACCTTAATAATTTACATAACGGAGTTTAAAAATTAGTCACTACCAGCAAAGATGCGTAGCCTCCACACATACTCCAACAACGGATTTTAATCCGTTGTTAGA
>CAIUKP010000352.1 GCA_903899675.1 uncultured Bacteroidota bacterium
CTTCAAGAGACCTGAGTTGGTAGTCATCATGGAAAACGTAATCAGCCCACGGTATGCCTTGTTGCATAATCTTCATTTTTCTTGCGCCGATAGTGCCTTCAACGGCTAGTTTATAGGAGCCCGGTGTTGTGGTACCAATTCCAACGTTGCCTGTGGAAAGTATAGTAACCTGTTGAGTTGAATTCGTCCAAAGTTGTAGGTTATTATTTGCATTTGAATATACAACTCTTCCAATTGCATCATTTCCGTTTACACCAAGTAAAAGACCTACATCATTTGATGTTCCACCTTGAATATTTTGATAGACTGCCGAACTACCGGATAATGTTAAGTTTCTTACTGGACTTGTGGTACCAATCCCCACATCACCTCCCGAACTGATGGTCATTTTTGGCGTTCCCTGTGTATAAAATTGCATAGGGTATGCTCCATCTGAGTATAAAATTCTTGAATATGCGGTAGTACCAAAATCACTCCCGGTTGAATTACTGATTGCCATCCAAAAATTACCCGAAGCATTAGTTGCCCTATAATATGATGATGAAGTACCTCCTGTACCTGAAATATAATTACTACCGAGTGATAAATTTCCTGTAAACATACCACTCCCATTCACCTGTAATTTATCTACTCCGTTGTCGGTGGTTGTGTTGATTAGGGTGTTACCTGTTGTACCTGCAATTACTATTCTGTTAATATTATTAGTAATGTCTTTAATAGAAAAGCCACCGTTACTTACACCACTAATAAAAGGACTTATTGCATAGGTATTACCCCCACCAAAATCAGTACTCATTATTAATTGCCCATTCCCACCTCCGGTTGTTTTATGTAATCTTAAAACATCCCCTGAGTTTGCTACTACGTGTAAATTAGCTAATGTACTCGTAGTACCTATTCCAACATTACCTCCATAAGGATTTAATAACAACTCGAAAGCTGCCCCATTTGTTGCGGATTGAATAATTGGCCTATTTACATTTCCATCATGGCCAAACAAAATAGATAACGCACCCCCAGCACCAGCAGTTCTCAAAACTGAATTACTATAAACATTTGATATTGATGAAGTTGATGACCCACTTTCCAATGTTAGTTTTACATTCGGACTTGTTGAACCAATCCCAACATTCGTTCCATTATCAAATATCTGCGAATTACCAATACTATTTGTGCCAGTAAGTTTAGGTATATAATTTAAGGTTCCAGAACCTCCCATAAAACTGGGTAGTGTAGAAATGGATCCATCTGCCATTAAGTATTGGGAGGCGGTTCCGCCGGGTTTAATAAAACGATTCGCAGTAGCACTCCCGGTTATGTTTACATTACCATTATCCTGAAATGTAAAGAGATCTGTTGTAACGGAATTCAATCTGCTGGATAGGTGCATTTTCCAACCGGTACCGTCGCCAAATAAAATTCTACCAGCATCTGGTGAAGCGAATCCTCCGGAAATAAATAAGCTAGCTCCGGCAGTGATCGGTATACCGGTATATCCGGTAATTCCAACCGTACCGCCAAATGAAGCACCACCAGAATTGGTTACAAAGGCATTACTAGCTGTATTAAGATATGTATTTCCAGCAGCTTTTAAATACAAACTAGATCCATCACTGGCAATGGATGTAGCAGCAGAACCAACTTTAAGGCCAGTATTTCCTGACAAAATACTTCCACTCACCTGTAATTTATCTACTCCGTTGTCGGTGGAGGTGTTGATGAGGGTGTTCCCTGTGACTTGTGCTAAACTTAATTCTGTTCTGCCATAATTTGAATTATAAATTCTAAAATTATTAGAGGCATCTAAACCAACTTGATAATATCCTACTGATGATTTTTCAAACTGTATATAATTAGAGCCTCTCATATTTAGGATATTATTTGATGTCAGAACACCGCCAACACCCAACGTACCATTTACATCTAATTTATAACCCGGACTTACCGTACCAATCCCCACATTCGTACCATTATCAAATAGCTGACTATTACCAATTGTATTTAAAGAGGTTAGTTTAGGCACAAAATTCAAAGTTCCCGAGCTTCCTTTGCGTAAGTAGGGAAAAAGCATCGATGTAGTATCAGATTTACGTAAGTAGGGTAATACTAGCTGCGCTGTATCCGATTTACGAAAATATTTACTGAGCATTAGTGCCGTATCGGTATATTGAACAGACTGTGCTGCCAGCTGATTCGCAGTTAAAACGCCTACAACTGCAAACAATAAAATGATTACTCGAATTTTCATGTGTTTATTTTTATTTGAGCCCTATCCATCCTTCCTCTTCTTTTTAACTTTTCTATACCCGTGATATAATTAATTGAAATAGGAATATTTACGCATTTTGCTTTTATTTTAAAATATTAGAATCAAAAAAATGGAAGCACCAGTATCCTCGTAAATTCATAGTTCGATTGATTTATTTTCTTGCACGCAACCCTTTTTCGATATTATTGATCTTATTTTCAATTTTAGAATTGTGTGCTTTCAATTGATCATTCTCTTTTTTTAACTCAATCATATACAAAGTCAATTCTTCGATTTTCTTTAAAAGTAGGGCTTGGGTATCTGCTATATCTAAGCCATTCTCATTCACTTCTTGGGTGGTAGGCACTTCGGGTAAATGTTTATATTGTTGGATGTATTTATCTAAAGCATCGAGAGACCTGAGTTGGTAATCATCTTGGAAAACGTAATCAGCCCAGGGTATGCCTGTTTGGGTAATCTTCATTTTTCTTGCGCCAATAGTACCTTCAACGGCTAGTTTATAGGAGCCGGGTGTAGTGGTACCAATGCCAACGTTGCCTGTGGAAAGTATAGTAACCTGTTGAGTTGAATTTGTCCAAAGTTGTAGGTTATTATTTGCGTTTGAATATACAACTCTTCCAACTGCATCATTTCCGTTTACACCAAGTAAAAGACCTACATCATTTGATGTTCCACCTTGAATATTTTGATAGACTGCCGAACTACCGGATAATGTTAGGTTTCTTACTGGACTTGTTGTACCAATTCCCACATTACCTGATGTAATCCACGAAGTTCCTCCGCCACCGCCTGCATCCATCCTTACAGTTTCTACGCCCGAACCTGAATACAACCTTAATAATGAACCGAAACCAGAACCACCTTGTAATGTTGATTTATCGTTATTTCCGAAACCTACAGTCAAAGCTCCTGCTGTAATTGAAACTTTGTCTGTAGGGCTTGTAGTTCCTATTCCGACATTGCCTGCGGCAGTGATGTGTAATCTTGTTGCTGCATTTGTTTCATCATAAATAGAAAAACCTGAATTAGATATACCCGGATTGCCACCTACTAAACTAAATATTTGACCACCTGTTCCAGTATTACTAAATCTAGCCCTTACATTTGATTGGTCATTATTGGATATCGCCAAACTATATGAACCAGCACCATTTGAACCAAATAATCCACTGCCTACAACTTGTAGCTTTTCCGATGGAGCTGTCGTACCTATTCCGACATTGCCGCCTGTAGTAATACGCATACGTTCGGTTGTAGCAGAAGAATAAAAAGCCATATCTCCCGTACCTGATGGCATACCAATTCCGTAGTAATCAATTCCAACATTATCTAACGCAATCATAGCACTTCCAGCACTACCCGAAACTGTTAATTTTCTTGCCGGACTTGCCGTACCTATTCCGACATTGCCTGCTCCAGTAATTAAAGCATAGTTATTTGTGGCTCCATTTGCTTCAAAATAACCGCCAATATTTGTTCCAGCTGTTCTTTGCCCTGATGCTGCCCCATAAATTCCATAATTGTTCCCTGATCCATTTAAAGAATACCCTATACCTGCAACAGCAATACCTCCCAACCCACTATATCCATACCCTGCTACACCAATACTCCCTGCGCCTACATCACTTCTTACGTCTAACTTTACAGATGCTTGAGGGCTTGACGTACCAATTCCTATATTACCAGCGGAAGTAATACGCATACGTTCTGAAATACTCCCTACGTTATTTCTTACAAGGAAATACATATCAGAAGTTTGAATACTATTATTACCTGTTGTCCATGGCCCTGTACCTACCATTCCAATAGCACCTGAATTTCTAATTGCACCTCCGCTCTCTGCCTGCTGTAATAATAAAACAGGGTCATATCCACCAGGCTGAGTATTTGAAATAGATAGAGCAAGAGGCGTTCCAGTAAATGCTGAACCATTCCAGTAATTACCGATGTTAGATGATATTTCTGTTTTGTAAGAAGGGGAGGTCGTACCTATCCCCACATTAGTACCATTATCATAAATAACACTATTAGTTTGAGAAGTAGCGCTACTCCACTTAGACAAATAACCCGAAGTACCGCTTCCAGACAATATACTTCCAAGGTTTGAAGTAGATCCATCTGCCATTAAAAACTGGGTATTAGTACCCCCAGCTTTCACAAAACTACTTGCGGTTACACTGTTACTAAATAATGCAGTTCCGTTATAATCCAAAGTTAGTGCTGGAGTTAATGTACCTCCAGGAGTTGGAGTAACTTCAAACACCATACTTCCCCCGTTATTATCTATGGAATTATTATTAATTTTACTTCTTATTCTGGCACTATTTACAATTCCTGAAGAATACGCACGATTTTTAAATAATAATGACGCGCCAAAACCATTATACGGATAGTTGGAATTTTCTCCAGTTAATGTTAAAGTATTTATCGGATCTTGTCGGGCACCACTATTGTCAGAAGCAGTAATATTTGCGTTACCGGAATTTGCAAATGAAAGTATATCTGAGTTTGTAGCGCTTGAAATTGTAAATTGAGTAGTAGATGGTTTTGTACCAATATACCAGTTTTCAAAACCTGAATTAAAAAAGTTAATCTTAGATCCATTACCGTCTATTCTAGTACCTGAAGAAAATACAGGTATATTAACTCCTGCATTTGTTATGCTTAATACTCGTGAAGCGTTAGCAGATAATATACCATAACCTGCATTGCTTACAAATTGTACATCGCCTTGTGATATATATAGACTATTTCCGCTTGAAATTCCTAAATTTCCAGAAACATCCAAC
>CAIUKP010000353.1 GCA_903899675.1 uncultured Bacteroidota bacterium
ATTCCAATTCCTCTTCTACCGGGTAACTCATATAAATTTCCACCATCCGGTAAGGGAATCCAGCTCTCTTCATCTACCGGATGGGCATCCCAGCCGGAACGACCAATGGCATACAAAGTTTCATCTTCAAAAATATTTCCATTGCCATCAGAATATAAAAGAAAGGGGGAAATAGGTGATTGCATGATGCAAAAGTAAAGGATATCGTTTAAATGCGATTCCTTCGGGTAAGGGAGCTAATTAAGAAAGAAATTGTTGGCAATACTGATTTACTTCAGTTTCCTCCTCATTGGTAGTAGTATTCTCAAGTTCCTTTTGAAAAATACGATTGTTTTTATAATCGATAGTTACCAATCCATCTTTAATGATTAACTGCTGAATTTGATCCCAAGGATAAAATTTTTGTGGAAAATGATTAAAGGTTATGCCGGATGAATCTAATCCGATTTCGATGGGAATTTGTGATTGTTTTTCAAAAACCGCCGCAATCAGATAAACAATCGCAATAAAAAAACCTTTAGGTATTAGAAACCAAGCCAAACTCGCAATTGCAATCGGCCACATGAGTTGAGGGAACCCATTAACTGATTTCCGGGTCAATTTAAAATAAGTGTATAGAAGCAGAAAAAGGATGAGTACAATGAGGGGTATTGTTTGAAGGGAAAGATGGGTAGCGGTATAAACAATAGCAACTAATAAAGTAATGCCAATCAAAAATAAGCTTGCCAGATGGGCAGCTCTTCGTTCTTTATTTGCCAAAATCAAAACAAAGGGATAATCAGGTTGCATAAATCAGGAATGATTATGAACCATAATATTACATAATCTCCACAAAATTCTGGCACCTACATTGCTATCCCAGTCGGTTTGACCCAAACTTACTTCCACCAAATCGAACCCAATGAGTTTACGGCCCGATTGTGTAATTTTTTTAATGAGATAGAGAACTTGCTCCAATTCAAATCCTCCGGGTACCGGGGTTCCTGTGTTCGGACAATATTTTCTGTCTAACCCATCCACATCAAAACTCAAGTAAACCTGCTGTGGCAGATGATTGATAATTTCATCAGCGATAGATTTCCAGGTTTCTCCCTCAAATTGACGGTGTTGAATGGATTGATCTAAATAGGAAATAATTCTATAATTACTGTTGCAGATTTCCTGCCATTCTTCCTCAGAATAATCCCGAATGCCAGCCTGAACTAATTTAGTGATAGCAGGTATTTCTCTCAGGGCATTTCGCATAATAGAAGCATGAGAATATTGGAAACCTTCATATCCATCACGTAAATCGCAGTGGGCATCTATTTGTAAAACGCCAAAGTTGCCATACACTTCCGCCAGTGCTTTCATATATCCTAGAGGTGTACTATGGTCTCCACCCAGCAATACTACCAATTTCCCTTTTTGCAGTAATTCTTTGGTTTGGTTGTAAACCCATTCGTTCATGAGTATATTGCCTTCATTGATTTCCTTCAAACTCTTACACATGAATTTGTTCTGCGCTACTTCATCTCCTTTTGAAATGTAGTTGATATAAAGTTCAGCTTCCTTTCGAAGGTAATCGCTTTTCATTAAGAGGCGCTTGTCTACCTCTTTCATAAAGAATCCCTTTTCCCACCCTCGGTTTCCATCTACATCAAAAATGTCTACTTGTTTACTGGCTTTATAAATATGATCAGCAGCTCGAGAAGTTCCAGCGCCATAACTTACAGTAACTTCCCAGGGTACCGGCAAAATAATCAGTTGGGCTTCTTCTTCAGAAAATGGCAAGCCAAAAATGTTGTTCTGGGTATTCCCTACTGCATTGGGGTTAAAAGGGTAATGGTCGAACATGGTAATTGATATACAAAATCAGAAATGCAAAGTTAGCGGGTTTATTGAATAAATGATTCGAATTTTATAAATGAACAATACTAATTTTTATAAAATTTTTTGTTACACGGTTACCAGATTGTAATTGGTAAGATTCCACAAAAATACAATATAGGGCCTTCTGTTAATATCAGGTAGGTTATCCCGACAAATATCCAAAATTGAAGTAACTTTGCAGAGTAAAAATGCGTTATGAAGAAAACAAGTATTGCATTATTGGTATTGATAGCAGCAGCCATAGTTATTTTGATCAGCTATACGGGTGATTTAACTACCTATGAAACCATTGCCTCAGCCAAAGAAAAACCAGGAAAATTTGTTAACCTGATTGCGAAAATCAATCACGACTTTCCGATGGAATATGATGCAGTAAAAAACCCCAATTACCTCAGTTTTGTAGCAGTGGATTCTTTGGGAAATAATATCAAAGTGGTTTATCACAACAATAAACCAACCGACATGGAAAAAAGTGAGCGGCTCGTTTTAAAAGGGAAAGTACAGAATGATCATTTTGAGTGTAAGGATATCCTGATGAAATGTCCATCTAAATACAAAGATGCCCCTAATAAACAGGTGGTATCTTCAACTTTGTAATCGCTAGCCATCTGTTATTTTACGATAAGAAACTTTTTCATGAATTATATAGGCGAACACCTGTTACCCGGACAAATTGGTCATTTTTTTTCCTTATTGTTTTTGGTGAGTGCGGGTGTTGCTTCTGTCGCTTTTTTTATGGCGGCCAAAAAATCGGCCATTATTTCCGAATCGGATAGTTGGCAAAAAATAGCCCGCAAAGCATTTCTGGTAGAGACTTTTAGTGTACTGGCCCTATTTGGAACCCTGTATTATATTATCTCCC
>CAIUKP010000354.1 GCA_903899675.1 uncultured Bacteroidota bacterium
CAAATACCACTGATCCAATGTTGCGGAGTAATTTTTTCACCTAAAAAAACAAGTGCTTCCCAAGAACTGATGATTGGGATGAGATTACCAAATAACACCGTTCTTCCTATACCCATTCTTTCCATAGCAGCATTCCAACATAAAAAAGAAATTACGGATGTGCCGGCACCGAGGTACAGAATAGTTCCCAATAAAGGGGGCGTCCAAACAATAGCTGCAACCTGCTGTTTTTCTAGCAACCAAGCAGGTAACAGCAACAAACTGCCGGCTGCAAAAACAGTAAACAAATAAGCGTAGGGAGAGATGTTAGGCGATTTTTTTCGAAACAAAATATTATACACTGCAAAACAAAAGGCACCTCCTAATATCCAAATATCCCCTTTAGAAAAATGAAAGTTGCGTAAATTATGCCAACTGCCTCCTGATAGTAGCCAGAGAATACCGGTTATACAAAATAACATACCTACAATTCGCAATCCACCGGGTTTTTCTTTCAAATAGAAATACGCCAGCAAGGTACTCATGATAGGAGAGGAAGTGGTTCCTATTAATGCCAGATTAATAGCGGTGGTATGATGACCAGCCACATAAACTAAAGTATTGAAAAGCGTTATTCCAAATAAGGCTGCAAATAGTAGATTAGGAATATGTAATCGAATGATGGGTAGTTCGGTACGAAATTGTTTCCAGGCGATGGGGAATAAAATTAGAGTAGCTAACGACCATCGATAAAAAGCAAGAGTTATAGGGGAAATTTGCTTACTTACACCCCGAGCAATTACAAAGTTTCCACCCCATACGATAACAGCTATTAATGCGAGTAAAATGCCCAGAAATTCTTGAGAAATCGTAGCTTTTTTAATTGGTTGATTCACTACATTATGATTTTACCTGACCCCCGGCAAAATCGAATTCGAAATTGCCTTTTATTCGTTCTAGCGAAGGATTAAAGTAACCAAACTTTAGCGTAGAAAATTCTTGTTGTATTTCGCGCATCAAAGTTTTTACGCCAATAATATTTCCAGTATCTGTAAGATTCATTTTTCCCAAGTACCAATCGGGGTCTATATTAAAATTTCTCCATTGGATCATTCGCAAACCTGTATCCAAAATAAATTGCCGAAGGGCTTCATATTCTTCTTCTGTATCCGTAACACCGGGGAAAACAAAATAATTAATACTCGACCAACCTCCTGCATCCCGCATAACCTGAAGGCTATGGCGAATATCTTCGAAAATATAGTTATTCGGACGATAATACTTTTCGTACAAATGTTTTTGCACCGAATTAGTACTTACTCGAATACTATTTAAGCCCGCTTCACACAATACCCGAACCGCTTCGGGATTGCTGCCGTTGGTGTTAATATTGATACTTCCCCTTGGCGTGTGTTTTCTAATTTCAATAATTGCTTCCCGAATGGTTTCCCACATCAACAATGGCTCACCCTCACATCCCTGACCAAAACTAATAATTGGAAAAGGTGCCTGCATCAGATGTGGAACCGTAAATTCAACAATTTCTTGCGCGGTAGGTTTAAAAGTAAGTCGGTCTTGCGTACTTACAATTGTTTCCTCAATAGGCTGAAAAGAGATGCAACCAATGCAATTTGCATTACAAGCCGGGGAGGAGGGAACCGGACATTCCCATCTGCCTAGGGATAAATTTCGGGCAGCAGGACAGTGATAAGTGTTACAGCAATTATTCATCAAATGCTGCACCAGTCGATTATTGGGATAAGCTGCCAGCATCCGATGCATGCCGGTATCAATGGCTTCGGAATCGTAACCGGCTGCTTCCTGACGAATATCTTTTTCTATCCGAGTGGCTGTAACATAGGTAATTTGATTCTTCCAGCCCGCAGCTGTATAACAAAACAACGGCAAAGTTGGTGCATCATGGGCAGTTTCGTAAGCGGACAAAAATAAACCGGTATAAGCAGGCGGGATAAAAGCAGCTACAGCCC
>CAIUKP010000355.1 GCA_903899675.1 uncultured Bacteroidota bacterium
TACTCAACGTTACAATATTAATAGAAGCAGTTGGTAATACTTGTACCGTAACTGTAAATCCAGCAGACGTACATCCACCCGTTACACTTGGCGTAACAAAATAGGTGGCTGTCTGTTGGGTACTCGTTGTATTCGATAATGTGCCGGTTACGGATCCTGCTGTAGTACTAAGTGCACCACCCGTCATTCCGCCCGTTACATTCGGGGCACTCCAGCTATACGTAGTTCCTGATGGTATCGTTCCGGTTAAAGATGCCGTAAAGCCCACTCCAGAACAGGTACTCAACGTTACAATATTAATAGAAGCAGTTGGTAATACTTGAACCGTAACTGTAAATCCAGCAGAAGTGCAACCGCCCGGTACATTCGGAGTTACAAAATACGTGGCCGTGCCAGCTGAATTACCTGTATTCGTTAAAGTACCACTAAAGCTGCTAGCATTCGTACCACCCGCACCCGGATTTACTGTACCAGTAATAGAAGGTGCACTCCAACTATACGTAGTGCCCGAAGGAACAATAGTTCCCGTAGGTGTATAATTAAACAGTACGCCAGAACAAGTAGTAAGCGAAGCCACATTCATAATGGCTGCGGGAAGTAATGTAACCGTTACGGTAAATCCGGCTATGCTGCAGCCACCGGGTACAGCAGGGGTAATATAATAAGTAACGGTTTGACTAGTAGCGGTTCCATTGGTAAGCGTACCCGTGATATTGGAACCCGATCCTGAATTGCCACCGGTTACTGTTCCTGTATAAGTTGGCGCATTCCAGGTATAAGAGATACCCGTAGGAATATTTCCAGCAGTAGGAGTTACTGCAAAGGTAAATCCACTACAGGTAGTTAAACTAATATTAGCCACCGACGCCGCGGGATATACCGTTACGGTAACTGTAAAAGTTTCTCCCGTGCAGGAAAGGGATGCCGGTGTCACAATATAAACTACATCAATGGGTGCGTTGGTTGTATTGGTAAGCGTTGCAAAGAAAGAAGCAGCGCTGGTTGCCCCTGTTAATCCAGTAATACCGGTTATCGCAGTAGGTGCCAACCAGGTATAAGTAGTTGAAGCAGGAACAACATCTCCATTTACATTATCAGTTGGTGAAACTGTAAACAAAACGCCACTGCAGGTAGTTGTTAACTTAGCAGTGATTACGGGCGTACAATAATCGTTAAAGCCATCTCCATTAGAACTTCCCCCGCCGCTTCCCCCTAAATATTGACCCTGGGCAGATAATGAAAAAACAAATCCAGCCACCACCAATAATAGGGTGCGGAAAAATCCGGCATTGCCGAGCATAAACAAATTCGATATGTTGATACGCTTACTCAAGCAATGCAGGTATTAAATGAATAATCAACAACGCCGGGTTGTTGTGCATTACTAAAGGAAAAATTCCACCCATGGTTACGGGCAGAAACAACAATAGCCTCCTGTATTGGGAGGTCATTAACCGAACAAAGCAGCCAATCATCCGGAGGATGTGTGCCATACATATATATATGTATGGGCATAACAATGGGTGGCCCAACTCTGCCAACCAACATTTCGGTGCCGGCACGAACCTCAGCCGTAACAGCACTTCTAACAGGTAATAACCCGTTTACGTGTACAAAATCATCGCAAGCAATAACAACAGGAACCGGATGCAGCAATAGCTGCTGAGCAGGAGAAAGCGGAGATTGACCAACGGCTTCCGGAACAGCGGATGGTTCAAATGAAGGTGAGGACAGGAAATGAGGAACACTTCTGTTGTTGAAGGGCTTGAGATACATTAATATACAAAGCGTAACAGCTAATGCATATGACGTACTTCGAACTACTACAGTCGATATGTTAAAACTCGATCTGATAAATACTACCTATTATGATGAATAAAATGTCTGTTTAATACCTTCTAATTCAAACCATTCCTTTTCAACACACCTCACTATCTATCTTCTCCAATTTCCGCTAGTCTGCCTCGCTACTTGCTGATTATCAACAATAATAACACATAAACCCTGCTCACTGCAAAATGTGGAAACAATTCGAATGCAAGTTAAGGTTATTAACGCTTTGTTAATGGCTATTATTGTATTTATCAACTAGCTAAAAATTTAATTAGAATAGCCGGCTAACTAGATAATGGATTAAATTAATCTAGCTCACCGGCTATCGTAGGACATTGGACTTTAACCTAAAATTGCTATAAATAACCAACTGTGAGAACAAAATTAGCTAAATTTTTAGAATAACATAGCTTTTTTACGATTATTTTTATAGATATTTATTGATTTTAAAATAGCTATACAGCTATTTGCCATAGCTATGTGTCTCGATTTTTTTGATTATTAACATTAAAAATTAAAAATTTTATGTAATTTAGTCCTCGTGGTGTTACAATAGCCCCCATTTACAGCTAATGATATTAGATGTTTCTCTATTTCTCCTAAGGACTTTTAGCCCACTGGCCTATATGTTTATGGCCGGATTTGTGGTATTTGCCATAATGGCTGCCATATTACTACTGCAATTGAGCAAACAAAAAAAGAACCTGGAAAAAGTAGTAGCCCAAAAAACCGAAGAACTCAGATTTTCCTTATTACAATTAGAAGCAACCGAAGTAGAATTAACCAATAACTTAGCTTTTCGCGAGCGGATGATCGGCATCGTAATGCATGACCTGAAATCACCGCTCAATTTTGTGCATAAAATCGCAGCTTCGATGTATGAATCGAAAAAAGCACTCAGCGAAGAAGACCTCCACCGCCTAAGCTTCGAATTGTATCACACTACTTTTGATATCACCAATTTTGTTACTAATCTGCTGCAATGGCTCAACAGTACCAAGAAAAATGTGAAACTATCATTTACGGATGAGCGTTTGAACGAGTTTATTCGAACCAACTGTGCAGTTTATATCAAGATTGCTGCAGAAAAACAATTGGAATTCGAATTTCAATCTCCCGATTCACAATCCATTACTGCAGACTTTAGTCTATTATCCATTGTACTTAGAAACCTGCTAGATAACGCAATTAAAAACACCAGACAAGGTAAAATTTCTATTAGCGCGAAAATAGACGATAGGCTACAATATATTATCATTTCCGATACCGGCACTGGTATCTCCGCCGACAAAATTATTGAACTGGAGAATGGAGTGATTACTAAAAAAACAACAGAAAGTACGCAAATTGGCTATCGCATTGTTTATGACCTAATGCAGAAAATGAAAGGCAGTATACATATAAAAAGCAGTGAAGGCAATGGCACCAGCATCACCTTACAATTGCCCCTACATGCCCATCTACTCGAATCAGAATAGTTAGATCCAAAAAAAAAAATCTATCAAGTAGAGCCATCGGCTCGATTAATTTTATACCAACGGATGAAATCTGTTGCATCTATAATGGATTCGGCTATCCAATCAATTAGATAATCCGATGCTGACGTGCAAGCGACATCAGCTCAACCAGGTTATTATTGGATATCTTTAATTTCTCAAATACCTTTCCCTTATATGTTGATACCGTAGAAGAATTGATGCTTAATGAAGCAGAAATATCTGCGATGCTTTTTCCACTTAATAATTCCTTGGCAACCTGAAACTCACGGTCACTAAGCGTATCAAACGGATTTTCGGATGCTCCAGAGAAAAAAGATTCCGCTAATACCTGCTTTAACCCTTCACTCATGTACACCCGATTTGCCAATGCTTGCTCAATAGCTTTTAAAATTTCTTTATTGTCAGACGACTTATGCAAGAAACCCTTAATGCCCAATTTGAAAAAGCGCTTAGCATACACATTCTCATCATTCATTGTTAATACAATGATGGAAGTTTTCGGATGGTTGGTGGTGATATAATAGATAAGCCGGATCGGGTCGCTATCGGGCATATTCAAATCCATTAGAATAACATCAATGGCTGAAGTACGCAAAATATCTACTGCCTGCTTCTCATTCTCTGCCTCCCATACTTTGGTATCAACAAAATGCTGTGTTATGATGAGCTTAATGCCCGCCCGCACAACAGAATGATCATCTACCAATAAAAAGTTAGGCATATCAGAAATTTTATCCCCATCACTTTTATAATAATTAAATATAAAAGTTTCTTGTAATGTTCCAGCAAAATAAATGCATGCTCGATTAACCGGCTATTACTTTTTTTACTACTCTTCGTCTACATGCAAAGGATTTCTTCTAGATGGAATTACCATCGTTTCATCATCACTTAAAAAAACCCAAAAATCATATAATGCAAAAATATCCCCGGGTGTTTTTGGCCCGTTATGCTCGCCATTTCGCTCATAAGAGCCTAATAATTCAGCCTCATATCGAATCGCATTTAACTTCTCCGGCAATGTTTTCTGCTTGAATTCTTCTATCGTCATCTGTGTGTTTTTATGCTAATTTATGTATGCAAAAATACTATTTATCTATTTGATAATTTTTTGAAATAATTATCCAAAAAATGTTTTGAAATGATCCGATACCTTCAACGCTTCTAAACTATCTACCTCAAGTGGCTTACTGAAAAAGTCAATTACAACTGGAAATCTTTTAGCCATTGCAAAATCTTCCGGATCAATTGTAGAAGACAATATGATTATTTTAGTGTTGGGAAATTTTTCTTGGTAGGCAGGTACAAACTTTTCTAAAAATTCCCAACCATTCATCACCGGCATATTGATATCTAACAATATCAATTGTGGCGCCTTTTGATCTTTTTCGGCACTTTCCCAAATCGTATCCAAATACGCCAATGCATCCATCCCGTCCATCGCCGTGTCAATTTGCTCAGAAAACGAAGCACTATTCAACATCAACTCTGATATAGTCAGCGATAGCGAGTCATCATCTACACATAAAACTTTATTAATCATTGGCTTGTCTGCTATTTCTTCCATGGTTAACATATCTACTAATAGGATAGTTCAATTTTTTGGTTAGGTTTTGTACAAAGAATTTTAATAAAATATGAAAAATATTGTACAATTTTCCGCAAATTCTTGCATTTTCCAGCTGTAAAATAGGCAAAATCTGCCAAATCAGTCATTTTTTCACTCCTCAAACGCCTTACCCATATTTCGGGGATAAGTTGGCCACAAAACTGATTGTTTACCCAAGCATAACGACAAAGCACCCCGAATCATTGCGAAGTGCACCAAAATAAAAAAGGCAGGCAAGCTAATCCATGCAGGCTGTTTTCCAGAAAACGATCTGAACCAATAAATGCAAGTAGCCAGATAACCAAACAGTTGTACCCCAAAAAATACCCTATATACTACCCCCGCATCCAACAACCCTATATTCAAGCAGCCTATCAGCAATATCAAATACGGTACAACCAGGGTTCGAAGTATTCGATGGCTAATCACCTCCCACCAAAAAACTGGCCTCCAGGTATACCCCTTTCCCGAAAAAATACGAAGCGCTGCCTGCACAGATCCGGCTGCCACGCGTATCCTTCTTGCAAAAGATTGTCGATTGTTTACCAGCCCGAGTTCCGAACTATATGCATCCGCCGCATATTCCATCCGATACCCTTGTGCAATTATCTGCCAGCTGATGGCTAAATCATCCGACAAAGTGTTTGCAGGCACTGCTTGATACAAATTTTTTCTGATAGCAAAAATTTCTCCTGCAGAACCCGTAACCGAATATACCCCCCCCTCCCACTTTTTTACCAAAGATTCATACATCCAATACATAGATTCTCCTGTTACTCCATCCTGCGCATATACTACCCGCTTCTCTCCAGCTACGGCACCTACCAAAGGATGAGTGAATGCCGCCGCAATCGCACGTAAACAACCCCTGTTTAATAGGGCGTTGGCATCAGAAAATACCACCAATTCCGTTTGAACAGAACCGATTACTCGCTGAATAGCTTGTATTTTTCCCTGTCGCTCCGGCTGATGAAAAAGTTGCACCCGTGGAAACTCACGAACAATCAATGGACTATTATCAGTAGACCCATCCGTTACTACCCAAATCTCCAATAGCGCTTCGGGATAATCTATCTGTAAAGCATTTTGAATTTTTGCTGCTAAACAATCCGCTTCATTATAAGCAGCCACTAATAGTGTAATCCCTGGCAAATATGCATTCGCTGGTTCCAAAGCTTTCTTTCGCTTGCCCAACAGCATACACCAGCTCCAGAGCAAACATGGATAGATAGCATACGTGTACACCACTATACCGATCGATGTCCAATATACTATCTCACGCAAATCCATGCAAAATGGCTCACTGTTTGGAAAGCAAATTAGCATGAAAATTATCAAAGAAAGATTGTATTTTCATAGCACCCGCATATTCAGTGCTCCTTTGCCATTTCAATTACTTATTGTATGAAAGCCATCCTATGTAAAAACTTTGGCACGCCCGAACAACTGGTGCTGCAAAACCTTCTACCTCTTAGTCCTTCGCCAAAAGAAGTGGTGATTCAAGTACTTGCCTGCGGAGTAAATTTTCCCGACTTACTCATGATTCAAAATTTATACCAGTTTAAACCAGCCCTACCTTTTTCACCCGGAGGTGAAGTGGCAGGAATTATTCTATCTGTTGGCGATGAAGTTAAAAATCTGAAACCTGGGCAACGAGTGTTGGCTTTATCCGGCTGGGGTGGATTTGCTGAAGAAGTGGCGGTGAACAGCTTACAAGTAATGCCCATCCCCGATTCCCTAGATTTTGTAACAGCTGCTGCAGCTTCTTACCAATATGGCACCGCCTTGTATGCACTTAAAAATATTGCCCGCCTGCATCCAAAACAAACACTGTTGATTTTAGGAGCCGCAGGCGGAGTGGGCTTGGCAGCCGTTGAATTAGGAAAACTAATGGGAGCAACCGTAATAGCAGCAGCCGCTAATTCAGAAAAACTTACTATTTGCAAACAGAAAGGAGCAGACTTTGGAATTGATTATTCGAAAGAAGATCTATCGGAAGCACTAAAGTCATTCACACCCAAAGGAAAAGTAGATGTAATATTCGACCCCGTAGGTGGAAGTATTACCCCTTTAGCAGCACGGCAAATGGCCTGGAATGGCAGATACTTAGTGGTAGGCTTTGCAGCAGGTGATATTCCGCAAATTCCCCTGAATCTTCCCCTCCTAAAAGGCTTCTCGATCTGTGGAGTTTTCTGGGGAAGTTTTATGCAACAAGAGCCCGCGGAACACATCAAAAACACCCAACAAATTGTGCAATGGCTTTTATCCGGCAAAATATCGCCGCACATTCATAAAAAATATACACTAGAAGAAGCCCCCCAAGCCCTGCTGGATATCAGTTCCCGCTCTGTAATTGGAAAAGCAATCATCACACCTTTTCCAGATAAACTATCTAAACCACCCATTACACCCACACAGCCGGCAAATTCCCCTACGCACCTTCCTACCCAAACAGCCATTCAAATTATCCGAAATCAACAGGATATTTCAGCACTAATCGGCAAGCAATTAGGACCAGGAAAATGGGTTACCATAACACCCGAAATGATTCAACAATTCGCTGCCCTAACCGGCGATCAACAGTGGATTCACGTGGATACCGAAAGAGCGAAAATTGAATTACCAGGAGGCAAAACCCTGGCCCATGGTTTCTTTACCCTTTCCCTCGCCAGCCACCTGCTATACGAACTAATCGACCTATCTCACATTGAAAGGATGTTTAACTATGGCCTCAATAAAGCCCGGTTTATTTCCCCGGTACCTGCAGATAGTAAAATTCGCATGTCGGCCTCACTTACTCATGCTGAACCGGGCAAAAATGGAGGTATCCAACTGTCCATCGCTTGCACAATAGAAAGCGACCAGTCCGAAAAACCAGCCTGTGTTGCCGAACTCGTTAGTCTTATCTTTGTTCAAGAATAAATTGATCGCAAAATATTTTCTATGCAAGCCTTTGCCAATAAAAATCTACTGAAGTTTTTGTTACTGGATGTTCATCAACTGAAAACCCTCTTCCAATATCCCAGATACCAACACCTAGATGAGGAACAAGCCTGGATGATGATTGAATCGGCTGGACTGTTTGCCGAACAGGAAATGTTTCCCTTCTGTAAGGTGATGGATGAAACACCGGCTCGGTATGATGGAAATGGCAATGTGATTACCCATCCACAAATCAAAAAAATATTTGCTATAGCTGCAGAACAGGGATGGATAGGTGGTAATGCTTCCTTTGAGCAGGGTGGACTTCAACTGCCTGAAATGATTTTCAGCACCGGACATTTTCTGTTTCAGGCTGCCAACAACAGTGTGCAGGGATATCTGGGCTTATCTGGCGGAGCAACTGGACTGATTACCAGTTTTGGAAATGATCAGCAAAAAAGCACCTATGTGCCGCCCATTTTTGAAGGCCGCTGGCAAGGAACGATGGCACTTACCGAGCCGCAGGCTGGAAGTTCGCTCAGCGATATAACTACAACCGCCACTCCAACAGAGGATGGATATTATTTAATCAAAGGACAAAAAATATTTATCTCGGGTGGCAAACACGAAGCTGCTGAAAACTTTGTACATCTTACTTTGGCACGCATAAAAGATGCTCCTCCCGGTACCAAAGGCATTTCACTTTTTATTATACCTGCGCACCGACCTACAGAAGATGGTTCACTGGAGTATAATGATGTTTACTGTGCAGGTGATTTTCAAAAAATGGGACAAAGAGGCTACGCAACTACGCACCTGAGTTTTGGAGATCACGACAACTGCAGAGGCTATTTAGTAGGCGAGCCACATAAGGGGTTGGCCTATATGTTTCAGATGATGAATGGAGCCCGAATTAGCGTGGGCTTGTGCGCTGCCGGTGTTGCGATGGCTGCCTATCAATATAGTTTGCAATATGCCAAAGAAAGACCACAAGGCCGCAGAGCAGGAGAAAAAAATCCTTTGCAAGCACCCATACACATTATTCATCACGCCGATGTGCAACGGATGCTACTTACCCAAAAATCTATTGTGGAAGGGTCGCTCTCACTGGGAATAGCCTGCACAAAACTCTACGACTTGTGTGAGGTAACAGAAGGTGCCGAAAAAGAAAACCACTTTTTATTACTGGAGATATTAACCCCCATTATGAAAACCTATGCCTCCGAACAAGGAATTCGCTCGGTATCGCAGGGCTTACAAATTCTGGGAGGATATGGCTTTACCACAGATTTTCCTATTCAACAACTCTACCGAGATATCCGAATCATGTCGCTCTATGAAGGCACTACCGGCATACAGTCGCTGGATTTATTGGGCCGAAAAGTGCTTATGCAAGATGGCAAAGCAGTAAAAGTATTGATGCATGCCATACAAAAAACCATTGGGGAAGCCGCTGAACACCCTTCGCTAAGTGTGCTGTCGCTGCAACTGGAAAATGAATTACATCGTATGCAAAGGGTTATGGAGTTTATGCTTCCTAAATTGGCTTCGGGCAAGCTGGATGAATTTCTTTCGGATGCAACGGTGTTTATGGAAATGAGCAGCTATATTGTAATTGGCTGGCAATGGCTTACCATGGGAGTAGAAGCCCGAAAACAACTAAATGCCAACGCGCAATTACCGGCAAATACCCGGCAATCACTCGAAAATACCCTTCATACCCTTCAATTTTATTTCAGGTACGAACTTAGCCATACCCAATCTTTTGAAGCAACCATCTGCAACGGGCCGCTGCTAACCCAGTTGCCCCTAGAAGCCTGGGAAAACTAAGGGAAAGGATATAATATCCACATCTTTTTAATACCCTCCGGAAAGGCAGGGGAATAATTATCTTTATGCCCTCATAAACAAATTGCTTGTATGCTTAAAGTCGGTGTTTTTGGCGTTGGTCACCTGGGAAAATTTCACCTGAATAACTGGAAAGAGATAGAAGGTGTTAAACTGGTGGGATTTTTTGATCCGCATACGGAAACAGCCAAACAGGTAGCCGAAGAATATGGTATCAAGCGTTTTACCGATGCAGATAAACTAATTGATGCCTGCGATATTGTTGATGTGGTTACCCCAACAGATCAGCACTATGGCGTTTGTATGAGTGCCGTTCGAAAGGGCAAACATGTGTTTGTTGAAAAGCCACTGGCAGCTACAGTAAAAGAAGGGCGCGATATTGTAAATATAGTAAAAGAAGCAGGGGTGAAATTGCAGGTAGGCCATATTGAAAGATTCAATCCCGCCTATCTGGCCATCAAAAAATTGCCACTCAACCCCATGTTTATCGAAGTACACCGACTGGCACAATTTAATCCCAGAGGAACCGAAGTAAGCGTAATCATGGATTTAATGATTCATGATATTGATATTATACTCAGTTTGGTAAAAAGCGATGTGAAAAATATATCAGCCAGTGGGGTTGCCGTAATTACAGATACCCCTGATATTGCCAATGTTCGCATTGAGTTTAACAATGGTTGTGTAGCCAATCTTACCAGCAGCCGCATCAGCATGAAAAAAATGCGCAAAATGCGCCTGTTTCAAAAAGATGCCTATATAGGGGTTGATTTTCTGGAAAAGAAAACAGAAATTATCAAACTAAAACAACCCGATGACCAGCATGTTTTTTCGTTTGATATCGAAACCCAACAAGGCAAAAAAACCATTGCAATTGCTACCCCCTCCATTGAAGCAACCAATGCCATGAAAACAGAGCTGGAAGCATTTGTGCATGCCATCAATCATCAGCAACCCACCATTGTTAGTGAAATAGACGGATTCTTGGCCATGGAGGTTGGTCACCGCATACTCGACAAAATCAACAATACCCCCATTTTGACGTAAGGGAATGAATGCAAAAAAAAACAGCTACGCCTATATTATCAGCGATTTTATCAGTGTAGTGATATGTATGTACTGCATCGTGGTTAGTAGCCACTTTCCACAAATTCCAAATGAAGATTTTCTGTTTCCCTTCTTATATGCGTTTGCTTGGATTCTTTGGTTTGGCTTTACTGGCGCTTATTATCAGCCATTGTCAGAAAGATCTCGCTTGAATGAATGGATTATCACTTTTACCAATACGTTCGCAGGATGTATATTGGTGATATTGATACATCCACAATGGGTTACTGGCATTTCCACTTCGCTCAGTTTTGCATTACTGCATGTTGCATTTATTTTACTTGGCAGAAATGTAGTTCTTTGGTTAGTAAAAAAATCCCTTACAAAAGGAGATATTAATTTCAAAACCCTGATTGTAGGCCAAGGAACCATCGCTCAAAAACTGGCAGATGATTTACAAAAACATTATGGCTATCTCGGTTATAAAAGTATCGGGTACCTATCCTCACCCGAATTTTCTGCAACGCTAATGCCAGCCCATATCCCACTTTTAGGAAATATAGAAGATATCGAATCTATAATTGATCAATATCAGATAGAAAAAATCATATTGGCGCCTGAAAAAAGAGACGTCAATTTTATTGAGTCACTCGTTGCCCGCATTGCGAATAAAGAAGTAGACATCAAGTTGGTTCCGCAATTGCTAGACATTATCACGGGAGCAGTAAAAACAAACAATGTGCTGGGGGCACCTCTTATTGATGTACAAAGCAATCCACTTACTGCAACTGAAATTCATGTTAAGCGGATGATTGACTTGTTACTTTCCTCCATTGGACTAGTAATTTTTAGTCCGGTAATGATATTTATCGCACTCCGAACAGCCTTCTCCTCTCCCGGCCAAATAGTATACAAGCAAGAACGAGTGGGATACAAAGGAAAACCATTTACCATTTATAAATTCAGGAGTATGGTGCAGGAAGCGGAATTCAATGGTCCTGCCCTTTCCTTCGACCATGATCCCCGAATTACTAACTGGGGAAAAATTATGCGCAAATGGAGGTTGGATGAATTTCCCCAACTATGGAATATACTGAAGGGTGAAATGAGCTTTGTAGGACCAAGACCGGAAAGAAAAATATTTATCAATCAACTGCAACAATTATCCCCCTACTATAAATATTTACAAAGGGTTAAGCCTGGGCTTACTTCTTGGGGAATGGTGCAATTTGGCTATGCGTCTACCGTGGATGATATGCTAGAAAGAATGAAATACGATTTGATGTATATTGAAAATGCATCTTTACTGCTCGACTTTAAGATTATGATGCACACACTTAAAATAATTGTTGCAGGAAAAGGTAAATAAATTATGCAGGCCTCCATCCAACTTTTACCGGCGCATCAGATAGACAGCAAAAAATGGGATGCCTGTATAGATAAAAACGAAAACGGACTCATCTATTCGCAAACCCGTTTTTTGAATGCCATGGCTGATAATTGGCACGGACTAATTATTGGGGAATATGAAACCGTTATGCCAATTCCCTGGAGAAAAAAATGGGGAATCCGATATGCCTATGTTCCTGCTTTTATGCAGCAACAAGGATTTACTGGTGAGCTAAACGAAAGCTTACTTGCAAAAGCTATTGAAGTTTTGTTCCAATGGATTTCGTATGGCGACTTTCAGTTTAATTTTTCAAATAAGCAGCTGATTACAATACTTCCCAATCTGATTGGTAGAACTAACCAAAAAATTGATCTCAAAAAAACATACACCGAGCTATATCAAAATTTTTCTGCAGATGCCAAAAGAAATATTCAGCAAGCAACAAAAGAAACATTTCAAATAGAAACCACATGGAATGAGGAAATCTGGGATTTATTTTATCAGCAAATGAAATATCCCAATGCCCCCAACAGGCATGAAATACAGCAATTTAAAAATGTTTGCGAAATATTTTCTCAAACGAATCAATGTATCGTGCGGTGGGTAAAAGATGAACAAACGGGCTTACAAGCAGGGTGGGTAGGGCTTTCAGATAAACGTAGAATTTACAACTTGCTCAACCTAACTACTCCTGGGGGAAGAAAAACCGGCGCGAATTATTTTTTAATCGATCAGGTACTGAGGGAATTTAGCGAACAACCTTTGTGGTTTGATATGGAGGGCTCAACCCTACCGGGCGTTCAAGCATTCTATCAAAACTGGGGAGCGCAAGTGGAAACTTATTTTCAACTCCATCACAATCAGCTTCCTATTCCACTACGATGGATCAAGCGATGATGATTGCTGTAAAATAGCTGCTGCCAAAAGTAAATCGGTGGGGCGGGTAATTTTAATATTCTCGTATTCTCCATCCAATAAATAAACAGGTATCCCCATTGCTTCTACCACCGTTGCTTCATCGGTATATTGGTTATGCGTTGCTTTGCTGAAGGCCTCGAGCAATAAGTCGGTCCGAAATGTTTGGGGTGTTTGTATCAGTCGAATTTGATTCCTGTCGGCCACCTTATTTTCCAATCCCGAAACTACGCGTATACTATCTGTTGCTACCACCGCCGGAATTGCCGAACCAAACTCCAGCGCGTGTTGATAACAACGTTGTATTAAGGATGCAGTCAACAAACACCTTACCCCATCATGCACAAATACAATACCTCCAGGCTCAACGGTTTGCAGCCCATTTCGTACGCTTTCAAAGCGGGTACTTCCCCCAACCACCATTCGTATGTCTTGACCAGGAAAATACGCTTCCAATAATTGTTTTCCCAATTCCCAATGGGCTTCCGGCAAAACCAGCACAATTTCCAAA
>CAIUKP010000356.1 GCA_903899675.1 uncultured Bacteroidota bacterium
TCACCTTGCTCATTTTTTAGGGAATAACACAAATTGGGATTTACCTGCCCATACATCCTACCATTTCTTACCTCAAAACTCATATACAGTTTCCCATTCTCCCTCCAACCTTGCCCGCGCTTTTCTTGTCCTTTTTCATAATACACTGCTTTCAAGGGTTTTCCCGAAGCATACCATTCTTTAAACCATCCTACATATTGTCCATTTCGGAAATGATATTCAAAACGGGGCTTCCCGGTTTCCCACCACCCGGTATGCACACTATCCTTTTCACCCAGATGAAAATAGCGGCGGGCATTTATTTTTCCGGAAGCATAATACCATTCAGCCCATCCCTCCTCTTTACCCTGATAATAAGATTGCCTGCTAATTACATTTCCAGCCGAATCGAGTTGAAGTACCGAACCGCTATAGGGTTGCCCCTTAGCATACATACTGCCATTGTTCCAATGCAAAGAGGTGTCGGTACTTTCTACTACTCGTTCAGGTATTAGCTGGTTATCATCCGCAGTATTCCGGGTATCGGAGGGATGATTTCGGCAGCCGCCTGCCAATAATACAAACAACCCTATGCCCAATAAATAAGCCGGCTTCATGGGTGTAATAATTTTTGGATATCCTTCATAAGTAAATCAACTTCTGCAGCCGAAGTGCCCTTATAGATACCCCGGATTGCCCGGTTTTGGTCAATCAATAAAAGATTCTCTGTATGCAAAAAATCCTTGCTGGTTTTTTGCATGCCCATATCTTCATCTGCAAAATAGTCTCGCCGAGCCAGTTGGTAAATACTATCTCTATTACCCGTTAGCAACCACCATCTTTTACTATTGATTCCATAGGTGTTTGCATACTGCAGTAATTTATTAGGCTGATCGGTTTCAGGCGTAACACTATAACTCAAAAGCATGATTCGGTTATCCTGCATAAATTGTTCTTGCACGCGCTTCAACTGCAGGGTTAGGTTACGGCAAATACCCGGGCAGGCCGTAAAGAAAAAACCAGCCACATATATTTTTCCGGTAAGGTTCTTTTCGGTAATCGTATCACCCAACTGGTTCACCAGCCGAAAGGGCAAAATATGATGTTGAAAAAAGACAGTATTAGGCTCTGTATTTTTCCAATGAGGGGTAAATCCGGGATCTGAATAATATGGCAGGGAAGAGTCTGCTATAATTTTCGGTTGGATTGATGGAGAATGGCAGGATAAAAAAATTAAACTGAGCAGACCTACTAAAATTGATTCTATTACCTGTAACCCGTTATTTTTTCTGCTCCGGATTATGGATGCTGCTGGCCAAACTGGCAGGTTGAACTTGAGGTTGCAATACTTTTTCAATATCCTTATATTTTTGGTATTGGGCAGCATTCAATACACGCCGAATCTGCTCGTCTCTTTGATTAACTAACTCTGAGCCATTTTTAAGAGCGGCTCTTTTTTGTAAAAATTGATTGTCCATTTACCCGTAGAGATTATAACGATGCGTAAATGTAGAATAATTATGGTGGTATTTATAAGTTTTTACTAACAAAACTCAGTCAACAGATAAAATGTAGATAAAATGTGTGTACCTACCTGTAATTCCTATTGAGTAACCGATCCCTTAGTACCATAAAACCCAGCACCGTTTATATAAGGCGCATCTGCCGTTATATGATAGTGATAAATGCCATTCGGATAATCAGCTGTAACGCCAGTATGCCCATGATATGTATCTAAATCGGCACTCACCAAGGTTTTTCCGTTTTCGGAAGGGCCATATACCGGAAAGCCATCCAATAAAAATCCAATCAGTGCCGATTTGGTTTTATTCAGAGTTATATACAATGGTTCAACGTGATAATGATAAGTAGCCGTTGGATCTGGATGTCCATTATTCTGATCAAATGAATTGATTTCATTGGTTAATGGCTGATTGGGTCCGGCATATTGATTATAGATAGCCACCCCATTTACTGCAATACCAATGGGGCCGAGTGGGGTAGGCTGATGCGCGGCATCCAATGCCGGATTAGCGGGAATTTTAAATACAAAACTTTTAGTGCCTATGCTGTTGGGATTTTTTGAAAATGCAGGATTACTCCCATTGTATGCTTCATACCGGCTATCGGTGGTAGCGAAATAGCAACTCTTATGATCTGGCACCCCATTGCTTTTCAGGGTAATAAAACTTCCATCTGAACTAATAACTACAGCAGTAGCAAATTTTTTAAATACATCCGGTACAATAGCATTAGTTGTAGAAGTATTAGAATTGGTATCTTTTTTACAACTCATTCCGCTTAGCATACCTACGCAAACAGTAATAGTTAACAACTGAACAATTCTTGTTTTCATGTTATTTTTTTTGATCTTTTTTAAATAAAGTTAGGGTAGAACTAGTTAACAGAATCACCCGGCAATCTCTTTCCCGGATGGTGCGGAGGAGGGGGTGGGTGGTGACCGGGCGGGGGTGGTCCATCGCCCGGATGATGTGGCGGCGGGGGTGGCCTATCCCCTGGAGGAGGACCCGGAGGCATTTCACCATTGCCATTCATTTCGGAATTACCCGAAAATGTTGGCGGATGATTGGGCTTAGGATTGTTATCAGGCAGCTCTTTTTCAGGGGGTTGATTTGGGCGTGGTGGCATCCCGCCAATTATTGTACCCACCATTTGCCTAAGGAGCGAATCGAACTTTTCCATTTGCTGGGGATTGGCTACTGCTCTAACTTTTTTTATAAACCAAAATGTTTGTTTATCCAAAGCCTGCTCGTTATCAGCCACCAAGCGGGTTGCTTGGTCTAACTCGGATTCCGATACATTGGGTTTTCGGGTTAAAGAAAACAACGAATCCTTTAAAGCCCGTTTTTTCTCTAGCAGGGGCTGCATGCCAATTTCGTGTTCGCTTCGAAGGGATAAAATTTGTTGTCGCTGGATTGAATCAAAATGCATCACCTGCATAAGATGACCCATTCCGCCACTGAATGGCTCTTTATGAGGATGCGGTTTTTTTGGTTGCATCGTCCAAAAAACAATCAAAGAAATCAGGTTAGCAGCAACCAGCCCTACTATTGCTATAGCCCACCAACGAGGAAGAACAGGGGTAGTCATAATGGTTTATTTATCAGTTAAGTTATATCCCGAAGTAACATTTAACTCAAAAGCCAACTGCTGCAGGCTACTGTTCGTTACTTCGGATGTTTGCAAGTTTGATGAGCGGGCAGAAAAAATATTCCAGCAATTCAGCAGAAAAAATATACCCAGGGTAACAGCTATTGGAGCAGGGCGAAATATCAGCCAGCGTTGCCATCTTGGCGCATCGGCTTTAGCAAAAAGTTGATGCATCACTTTTGCTGAAAAAAATGGAGGGGGAGCCGCTTTTTGCATGGATTGTGTGCTGTTCAATATTGCTTCTATCCGTTGATTATTTTCCATTTGGGTTATTGCATTAATCGTATGATTGTAAATATTTTTTCAAATTTGCTTTGGCCCGATGTTGTAGAGCCTCAATTGCTTTTACAGTTGTTTCCATAATTTCAGCCGTTTCTGCATAACTCAATCCCTCTGTTTTAATCAAAATCCAGGCAATCCGTTGTTGTTCCGGTAATAATTGAATGGCTTTGAACAAAATAGCGGCCAGTTCTTTTTGTTCTGCTTGCACTCCGGGATGATGGAAATCGGCAACAGCAGTTTTTTCATTTCCTGCAAACCAATTTTTCCATCTGTTTAACCCTTTTTGTTTTCTTTGCCAGCCCAGTGCTTTTGTTACCGCAATCCGATATATCCAAGTACTTAACTTAGCATCTCCCCGAAAAGTACCAATTGACCGAAAAACCTGTATATAAACTTCCTGAGCTAGGTCTTCGGCAACTGTCGCATCCTGCACAATTCCTAAAAGGGTATTATATACAAAATCCTGCGTTTCAATCAACAGCTTTTGATAGGCTGCAGATTCACCCAGCTGTAAGGCTGCAATAAATTCCGGATCGTTCAACAACAAGTTATTAAGTGAATAAGATGTTACAACTTACAAAAACCTTCGCTAACTGCTAAATTCTCCTTTTATTTGCTGTTAGCGTTTCTGGTTTTGATTTATTGGAAACCGGATAAAATGTTAAAAATGATAAAAATTGGCTTTCGAGCAATTTTTAGGGGTTCGATTTGTATCCTTACTTTATGAAAAAATGGATTTTTATTCAGGGGGCGCTTTTTTGGATGGCCGGCTGTCAATTGCTTTGGGCTCAAAGTTACCATGCAATCAATGGTTCAACCTATACCGGAAGTACGAGTCGCTTTAACAATCCGGCTGCGCCAATATTAGGGGCCTATTCTTGGGAATTTTCACCGCTATCGTATCAATTATCATTGAGTAGCAATGCGCTGTTTTTGGATACAGCTGCTCTTCGAGTAAGGCCAGGACTAATGAATCATTTTGTGCATGGAAATACAGATATCGGATTATTCAATGGCATGTTTAAAATTGGCTCCCGATGGGCAATTAGCGCCGGTATGCGGGGGCGTTCGTATAATCACTACAGAACTCAACCAGTAAATATTGTTGATACCACTTCTAGTTTATTCAGTTTTTTAAAAGACAATCGCAGCACCCCCAATATTGGCGGATATATAACACACAGTGGATGGCTAGAAGGAGACATCAATGTTTCTTCCCTAATACTTTCCAATGAATCGGGTAAGCTAAGTGTTGGGGCTACCCTGCAAATTATGAAGGGGATTTCGGGTGCTTATCTTTCTTTACGCCAGGTTACTTATCAGGAATTTACCAGTGGGCCAGATACTGCCTATGTTTTTACCGGGGGAAGTGGGAAATTTGGATATAATTACCTGTACGACCCAGCCAATAACATTCAATCTTTTAAAGACGTTTTGCAACAATCCCTTACTTCATTAGGTGCCAGCATAGGAGTTGAATACATGCAGTTCGATGCCAATGCAGCCGAAAAAATCCGGAAAAGTCCGTTAGCCTATAATTGGAAGCTGGGTATTAGCATACTTGATATAGGTGCTAATCGCTTTAAGTATGCCGGACCCTCCAGAAACTTTGCCGATCCAAAATTTCCCATTACCGATGCACAGATAGAAAATGCATTCACCGGGGCCAATAATTTACCTGATCTGGTTGATTCAGTCAGCTCCCTTTTTAATACAGTAACGCCAGTAAGTGGTATTTTTAAAATCAGTTTACCCACAAAATTGGTACTCAATTTTGACAAAAAAATTACCAAGGAGGTATATGTAAATGCAAATGTGAATTTGAATTTGGTTTCAGACGAGTCTGCCAAAAAATGGAGAACCCGGGAAATTAATGCTGTAACCCTTACTCCGCGCTGGGAAAATGAGTGGTTCGGAATTTATTTGCCCCTGCAAATAACTTCAGAGGGAGATGCATGGTTAGGAGCAGCTGTAAAAATGGGTCCCTTAACCTTGGGGGTTCATAATTTCGAGTGGACAAAATCCTTATCAAAAGAGCCGAACCTGCGGGGAGGGGGATACCTGCTTTTATCGGTGCATCCTTTTAACAGAAAAAAGATTTTAACGAATCTTGACTGCTGGCAATAAAAATGACCCCAGCGTGGGGGTCAATTAGGTATAGGAACCAGAAATATCCATAACAGGTATTCTGCTTACTCAGTTGCCTGAATATTGGCGGCTTGCTTGCCTTTTTTACCATCGGTTATTTCGAAGCTCACTTTCTGACCTTCTTTTAAAGATTTGAAGCCTCCCATATTGATGGCTGAAAAATGGGCGAAGAGATCTTCCCCACCATCATCGGGGGTTATAAATCCAAAACCTTTTGAATCATTGAACCATTTTACTACTCCTGTTGGCATAAAAAGTGTGTTTATTTTTCTCAAAATACGGAAAAAAATAGGAGTTACCTACTATTTATCTTTTTCTGTCGTTATTAATTTTGCCCACAAGAGTCTATAACAGATGAAAATAAGCTTATTACAGGGCTTGAATTTATTAATTTAGTAGTATGAAAGAAAAGAAAACATCCTCCATCTCCTTTAATAGTTTAAGTGGCGCTAATTATGCCAGTCTTACCCTATTGGCTCTATATGTGTTGGTCGATTTTATCCCTCGCGGCGACTCCATCGACTTTAATGGACCCCAGTGGCTGTACCTAAGTGTTGTTAACTTATTCGCTGTCATTTATTTATACAATGCCAATCGGGGGAGAATCAGCGAGGTTAACCAACAATTTACGGGATCATTGGCACAGATGCCAAGCAGGATGTATACCATATTTTGCATTTTATCGGGACTGAGTTTCTTTGTTGCCTTTAATAAAAATGAGTTTGTAGTTTGTTATGCCCGTTGCATCATAGCATTTATCGCTTTTGCTAATATTGCTACTTTGCTAACTCAAACCCGCCGGGTGTTGCCTTTTCTGGCACAAATCGTTTCCCTGATTCTGTTTTACAATGTATTTCAGGCCTTGCAGATTTTTTTTAATGATGTGGGAGAGTTGGGTTTTGATGGAGCGGTTTTGAACATGAAAGGGGTTACCGGTAACAAAAACATTTTCGCTAGTGCGATTGTGGTTAAAATTCCCTTTACGCTGTATTGCATTTATGAAGGAAGAAAATGGAAAAGAATACTTAATCTGGTGATTTTGTTACTGGCACTGTATGCCATCGCCCTTGCAAATGCCCGTTCCTCTTATGTGGGTATTATTTTCGAATTATTGGTATTTATAGCTTTTTGCGTTTACGAATTTTTGAACCATCAAGACGCCCGGAAAATGTTGCAAAACGTTTCCCTCTTTTTAATTCCAATTGTGCTGGCATTAATGCTCTCACAATTAACCGTAGAAACCCAGCGCCGAAATTTGGCGGAGGGACAACAATCCAACTTCGGAACAGTGGGTGAGAGAATTAGCAATATTGGGTTTTCCGATCAGGGATCTTCGAATCGGGTAAGTATTTGGGCGGTTGGCATGGATTTATTTAAACATTATCCCTTAACAGGAAGAGGATTTGGTAATTGGAAAATCACTTCCCAGGAATTCGACCAATATACCAACGATGATAATTCTATGAGCGTGCATGCGCACAATGATTTTGTAGAAGCATTTGGAGAAAGTGGCATTTTAGGGGGAATCGTTTACTTACTGGTATTCTTATTATTGCCATTTTATTCATTAAAAAATATTTTTTCGGCTTCAATTGACCACCAGGAAAAAATTCCCTTATTGCTTTCGCTTATGGGTTTGGCTGGATATTTTACAGATGCTTTTCTGAACTTCCCGATGGAGCGGGCGACTATGCAAACCTATTTTGTGATGCTATATGGGGTGAATGCAGCAGAAAATTTTCGCCTCTCGCGTTTGAGAACAGACGCTGAAACCCAAAATACCCCTACTAATCGGCTTCGTTGGATACTGCCCCTATTTTTAATAATTACAGCAGCAACAGTTTATATCACTTACCAAACCAATCAATCCATGATTGTGCAGTCGGCCATGTTTGAAGATGTGAATGCCGATGTTGTTACTAAAAAAACAACTGATATCAACGACCAGCTCCCCTCACTTACCAATGTAACTATGTGGGGCTTACCCCTGAGTTTGATGAAAGCCCGGTATTTACTAAATGAAAAGCGCATTGATGAGGGTATCGCAATGTTTGAAAATGTGAAGAAAGAAAATCCTTACATGTATTATGCCGAATTTATTAAAGGGCGTTGGTATTATGAGAATGGTTATTACGATAGTGCCTATAAATATGGCGTTATCGCATTTGAAAACCGCCCCCGAAACGTGGCTTATTTTGGATTACTCGCTTTTGTATGTGCCAATAAAAACGATTCTGGCCGTTTATTCCGAGACTTTAACCTGATTAGAAAATATCGAAATGATGAAGGGATGGCTAAAGGTTGGAACAATTATTTATATGCGCTTACGGTAATGAAGTATCCCAATACCTATACAGTAAAAGTGGGCGACTCAGCACTGGCACTATATCCAAAAGATTCGGTTACAATAAAAAACAGCCAGGTATTGCATACACAGCTAGGTGATGTTCCCGTAGCGCAAGCCCAGGCTCCTGCTATTCCAGCACCTGCAGCACAGCTAACCCAACAGGCTCCAACCCAACAAGGGCCTCCAAATCCCGGCCCCATAACCCCAGGAGGCGCTCCGGCTCCCACCCCACAAGCCTATCAGGATAGCTTACGGTTTTACGATTTCTTTAAACGTGGAAATGAGGCATTTACCAAAAACGACCTGAAAACCGCCATGGAATTATATGAGAGTGCTCGAAAAATTAATCCCAAATTTTCTCCGATAGTTGAAAATATTGGATTGGTACATTTTCTAAATAAAGAGTGGGCCTCCGCATTACCCTATTTTGAAAAAGTGGTCAACAATAAATGGTCAGCAGATGGTAAAGCAGAATATTACAGGGGTATTTGCTTATATAATGTTGGAAAGATTCCAGAAGGTTGCCAGTCGTTCCTTACTTCAGAAGCCAAAGGATATTCGGATGCCAGAAGACTCTATAACCTAAATTGCGTAAATCCACCAGCTGGGGCGGCTCCGCCACCTCCTAATCAACAATAAAAAAATGCCTGCCCCCATCGAAAGGGCAGGCATTTTTTGTAAACAGGATTTACTATCCTGCAGCCAATACTGCTCTGAAATATCCGGTAGACTCGGCAATTCCAGGTAATGGATCTGTCATATCTTTCTCAAACTCAATACTGCAAACTCCTTTGTATTGAATCTTTTTTAACGACTTGATTAATTCAGGAAAATTAATAACTCCTCTTCCTATCTCAATGGCTTTTCCCTCTTCAGCGGCAATGGTAACATCCTTAATATGCAAATCGAATAAACGATCTTTAAATTCACGCACTGCTTTCTCAGGTAACACACCTGCTCGAACCGTGTGACCAATGTCGATGCACAAACCCAAACGGGAATCTTTGTCTTTTATGCGACCATACACATCACCCGGACTAGGATAGAGTGGGTCTTTAGGACCATGGTTATGAATAGCGAGCCGCATGTCGTAAGCTTTCACTTTTTCTTCGCAATAGTCAATTAGATCGTAACTAGGCACACCCACTATCATATTTACACCTACTTTTTTAGCATATTCAAAAGCTTGATCCACGGCTTCTTTGCTGCGCATATAAATTACACCTACCGTATATACATTGATACCTGCAGCTGTATATTTTCCAATGGTGGATTTTATTTTTTCTTCCGAGCTATTCAAGGGGAGATGAATTTCTTTTACGGAAAGATAGGTAATGCCTACCCGCTTCATCATTGCGATAGACTGATCTACATCAAACTTGGCAAAAGTATATCCGGCAACTCCTATGGGAAAATCAGCCCCAAAGTAATTTTCCTTTTCTGAAAATAACGAGGCAGATTTTCCTGCCAGTGGCAGGGCAACTGAGGCAGCCGCTGTTAATATGGACTGCCCGATAAATGTTCTTCTGGATGACATAATGATGGGTTTAATAAATAAATAGTTTATATTATAATTCTCATGCCTTTTTCATTGGTACTGCCTAATCAGTCAACATTCCACCCATCACAAAAGCTGAAGTAGTTCCGGTAAAATACTTTTTGAAATTCCTTCTTCCCTTACGCATGCAGCAATCTTTATTAGAAAACAGTTTATAGCAATGGTTATTGCAGCATGAATTGAATCAATTTTAGTCAAATTGAACAGAATTAACACACCAATTTTTACGAAAACGATGTAGGATTCAAAAATTCTGGGCATAACTTCACCACATACTGCGGATTGATTAACTTTAAAATTTATAGGGGAATAAATTATAAATTCAGATGGCAAATACAATTGGTTGGGGCATCATAGGCTGCGGAAATGTTACGGAAGTAAAAAGTGGTCCTGCCTTTCAAAAGGTACCGAATTCAAAGCTGGTTGCGGTAATGAGAAGAGATGGTACTAAAGCAGCAGACTATGCAGTAAGACACGGCGTACCCAAATGGTATTCAGATGCCACGCAACTAATCAACGACCCAGCAGTAACCGCCATTTATATTGCAACCCCACCTGCATTTCATGAAGCCTATACCATTGCCGCTTTGCAGGCCGGTAAGCCGGTGTATGTAGAAAAGCCGATGAGTATTAATCTTGCCTCCTGTTTACGCATGCAACAAATGGCAGAAACAACCGGTATTCCCCTCAGTATTGCTCATTACCGAAGAGCCCTTCCAAAATTTCTGGCTGTTCAACAATTGCTCGCAACAAAAACTATAGGAACCGTTTGTACAGCCCGGATTTGCATGCAGCAAGCCGACCAATCGGCCACAATAGCTAACCCCGAAGAAAATTGGCGTGTACAGCCTGCACTCTCAGGGGGCGGCATTTTTTACGACCTGGCACCTCACCAGCTAGACTTACTCGTTTTTTTATTAGGTCACCCCGAAGAAATGAAAGGAATGGCAGATAACCGAGCAGGATTATATGCTGCAGAGGATGTGGTTTCGGGATGTGTTCGTATGCAAAATCAGGTGCTGTTTTCCGGACTTTGGTGTTTTACCTCCGATAATTCTTGCCGGGAAGATATTTTTGAAATAGTGGGCACTGCAGGAAAAATTGTTTTTCCAGTTTTCGGAAATGAGGTAACGGTTATTTCAAATTCGGGTGAACAGCAATTCCATTTTGAGCCCCCTCAACATATTCAGCAACCCATGATTGAACAGGTAACCCAGCATTTTTTAGGATTAGCACCCAATCCCTGTTCGGCAGCAGAAGCGATTCAATCTTTTCGCATCATGGAAAATTTTGTATACGGTTCTCCAAAATAATATGCATGATGAAATTAATTGAAAGAAGAAAATTTTTACAAACTGCCACTATTTCGAGTGTAGGTTTATTGCCTTTCGTAGCTGAAAATTCCAAGAGCTTACGTGACCACTTGGATGCATCCTATTCAAACAGGTTTAAGCTCAGCTTGAATGCCTATTCCTTTAATGCCCCGCTAAAAAATGGAACGACTACCCTGTTTGACGTGCTCGATTTTTGTGAAAAAGAGCGCTTAGATGCTGCAGATTTAACCGGCTATTATTTTCCGGGATACCCCGAAGTGCCGGCTGATGAATATATTTTTCAATTGAAAAGAAAAGCCCATCGCTTAGGCATAGCCATTAGTGGCACTGGTATCCGAACAGAATTTGGCTCTCCGGATGCTGCTATCAGAAAAAAAGAAGTTGAATGGACCAAACAATGGATAACCGTAGCAGCCAAATTAGGCGCGCCGGTGATTCGCCTATTTACAGCGAAAGCCATGCCCGACAATTATTCCCGCGAACTTGTAACCGAATGGATTGCCCAGGATATGGCAGCCTGTGTAGCGGATGGAAAAGAGAAAGGTGTAATTGTTGCTTTTCAAAATCACAATGATTTTATTAAAACAGCCGACCAAGCAGACAATTTATTAAAGCGGGTGAATAACGAGTGGTTTGGATTGATTTTAGATACTGGGAGTTTTGTTACCGAGGAGCCTTATAGTGAAATTGAAAAAACTGCCCATTGGGCTGTTAACTGGCAAATCAAGGAAAAGCTAGTATATAATGGTGTGAGTAAAGCAATGGACTTGCCCAGATTGTTTCGCATTATAAAAAAATCACCCTACAGAGGATACCTCCCCATTGAAACACTTTCACCGGGAAACCCATTCGAAATAGTTCCGCCCTTTATTCGCTTAGTTAGATCAGCAATGGATCAGGTGATGAACGAAAAAGATTAAGTTTCTAAGTAAAGAAAATAAACTTATTTATTCATTGGCTGAATGGTAAACAGCCAATTTCCCTTTGTCATAAGACTTTTGGAGTGAAATACCAGTCGTTTTATGCTTACCCCGGGCCATTTACTTACAAAACTACTATACTCCATACCTTCTTCCGACGGATATTCAATTGTACAATAAAAATCGGCGGCGGGATAAGAAATTGCTACTTGCTTGCCCATTTTAGTGGTAAGCATAATTTCACCGGCAGTTCGCGTTTCAATGGAGGCGGTAGTTAAGAAAACCTGCTGCAACGAATCTGGCTGTTTTAGTAATTGATATTGGTCGCTGCAAGTGATGATCTGTTTCTTTCTATCCAATGAAACCTTTCTTTTCCAAGATACCACCCCTGCTTTTGAATCGTATGCAGCTCCGATATCCATAGTAAGTGAGGCGACTGCGGGTGTGAGGGTGCTGCTCACCTCATGGGCTGCATATTTACGACCAGCCAGTTGTCCATACCCATTTATTACCGGAAGATTGTGGTATTGAGATTGGGTAAACCACAGATCATACCTTTTAGAAGAAAAAGTTCGGGCTGTGTAATTACCTCTGCCAGCATCGATAATTACGGGTTCACCCTTATAATAAACTATAAAATCTCCTACATCATTGTGGTTATGGCTTTCGGCATTATGTCCCCCATGGGCAGCTAAAAATAAATCTTCCGAACTACGAGCAGTTAACACCTGCACATCAGCCATCCAGGAATCCATAACGGGCTGATAATTTCCAGCAACACCAGTTAAATTTTTAAGGGTTAGCAAATTGAATAAAAACCGGGGGCGCATAAAATCCTCAGCCGATCCCGCGTATCCTTTTGCTTTCGCGGCAAATTGCTGATAAGCCCAGGATCCCATTCGAATTAGTGAACTATCGGCCAGTGTAATTCCCATTCGGTAGAGCAGCGCACCATCGGGGGTAAGGGTTGGATCGGCATCGGCAAAATTCACAAAATAACGATCGCCAATATGAACTTTCGGTATATATCCTGCCATATTTTTAATCAGAGGCTCTGAAAAAATATTCACCGCACCTTTTGTGCCTGAATACAATATTTCGAGACAATCAAACACACTGGCACCAGCTGCAAACCAATATCCGGGGCCTTCATCGCAACTACCTTCATCTGCGAGACTATTTAAATAGCTATCCAAGCCTTGCATAGATTGATATAACATAGCTGCCCTTCTCGCCTCATCTTTTTCCAACAATAAGGTAGTCATCATCCAGTTGGAATGAATCCAGGGATTCCAGTTATTTACGGGCTGGGTTTTACTTTGCCAACCATACTGAGCAGACTCTGACACCATGGGTACAAAAAAGCGCTTATTGGTTTCACTGTAAATACGCTTCCTAAACAATAGATTGATTGAATCGAGTTGAGGACCCACTAAATAATCTGTGAGCGCCAAAACGGCGGCAGTTTCTGCACCAAACAACTCTACTACCGGATGATCTACATCTGGCAATCCGGTTTTACCAATATGTGCCGGAACGCCCCAGAAGCTTTCTTCGCAAATAGACCATAGTCCGTTTATGATGGCTTCCATAAATCGACCTGATTGTTCAATACTTTCTGCAATAATCAATTTTTTTAGGGCCGCTCTTTTTCCAAACGAAATATTACTATGTTCTAACCGATCACCCGTTCTTACAAAATTCAGCGATACAGAGGCAGAAATATGTTCGAATCGATAAGCCAATGCGCCTTCTCCGTCTTTCACTAATTGCGCCAATACTTTTTCTGGAACAGCTGCCTTCCACTCAGCAGCAGAAGTTGGAAAAGGATGATAGGCGGGGGCGGGAATCAGCGAAGACTGGATATTGGTAAGGCTATAGCGGGTAGATAAAATATTTCGCTGGGTAACCTGTGCGGTTAGCTGAATAATTACAAAAAGAAAAAGGGATACAAGAGAAATTTTCATATTGAGGATTTGTAGGTTCAAAATATGAAAATTCCACTTACAGATTAAATTAATCTTACCCAACCTTCAACTAAAATCAGAGAAAATATCTAGAAACCTTTATGCTAACTAACCCATAATTCCCTTAACGGCGCCTCCATCTACTGTAATGGTTTGTCCGGTTATAAAGTTACTATGAGGGCTTAGCAACCACAAAGCTAAACTAGCAAAATGAGCGGCTTCTCCTAAAAAACCTACAGGTATTTGCTGTATCGCATTGGTTTTAACCTGATCAAATGGTATTCCAGACTGTTCGCTCTTTTTTTTATAAATCCTATCTATTGCAGGGGTATTGTGCGATCCAGGAGCTAGAACATTTAATGTAACACCAGATAAAGCCACTTCTTGAGACAATGTTTTAACCAAACCTACCACCGCTGCTCTGAGTGAATTACTCAATACCAAATTTTCTAAGGGTTGCTTTACAGTAGCACTTTCAATAAAAAGTATACGTCCATACCGATTTTGTATTAACGAAGGGAGAAATCTTTGAATAAATAAAATTTTCCACCTTAATAAAGAAAAATAAGCCCCATCCCAATCTTCAATGGTGGTTTCCATAACCGTTTTAGCTGGTGGACCTCCCGCATTAATTACAATTCCATGTAACTTTCTATTACCCAGCAAAGTGGCAATTCGTTGATGAACTTCCTCATTAGTAATATCCCCGCAGATATATTGAATTTGGTTAGAAGCTATTTGTTGTAATTGTTGTAATTTTTCTTCTCCCCTGGCAACTGCAATAACAGAGGCTCCTTCAGATACCAACTGTAAACAAATAGCCCTTCCAAAACCTGAAGTGGCTCCACCAACTATAAACAACTGTTCTCTAATTTCTAAATCCATACGGTTAGATTTAATGAATTTGTATCTCATTCATTTGTTATCGGAATTTCTATATCAAATGAATACATCACCATAAAAGTAAATGCATTAAAGCATATGAAGCTAATGAATATTAAAAGGGCTTAACTATATCCGAAGAGAAAATATTTTCGGGCAACCAAATTATATATAAAATAAAATTATTCGTTTCATATCCTTAAAACTTCCAAAAATTAAGTCCTTTTAGAATCATTGGAAAAATTAGTACTGTATTAAATACCCGCCTATTCTAATTCGATTAAGCAAACTTATCGATTGCATGCTGATATTTATTATATTTATTGCTACAGAATATACCAACGCCATGTTTCCCGAAAACCTAAAAGCCCTTTTGCAGGAACCCTTTATTGTTTCCGATGAACAACTTGCTTTTTACCACAAAAACCGTTTCATCAAATTAATGCAAGTACTAGATGCAGAAACCCTCGATTATGTTAATAAAATTATCAGTAAAAGAATAGAACACTTTCAGCGGGAAAACAACACGCCGCTGGCAGATAGAGACACTTATGGCAAAGCATTTTTACAAGTAATGAATTTATGGAAAGAAGATGAGGAGATTCAATCATTCGTATTTAGCAAACGAATCGCATCCATCGCCACCCAACTAATGGGTACTCAAGGGGTGAGGCTGTACCATGATCAGGCATTGTTTAAAGAACCCGGTGGAGGTATTACCCCCTGGCATGCTGATCAGTTTTATTGGCCATTGAGTAGCGACAAAACAATTACCGCCTGGATCCCCTTGCAGGCAGTTCCACTTGAAATGGGTCCGCTAGAATTTAGCGGCGGCAGTCACCGAATTCAGGAGGGCAGAGAATTGGCGATTTCGGATACCAGTGAAAAGATGATGAAGGAAAGACTGAAAATAACCGATTTTCCTCATGTAGTTGAACCCTTTGATGCCGGAGAAATCAGTTTCCATTCCGGTTGGATTTTTCACCGCGCCGGCGCCAACAATAGTAATCAAATGAGAAAAGTAATGACCATCATTTATATGGATAGTAACATGCGCCTGAAAGCCCCTGAGAATATCAATCAGCAAAACGATTGGGATACCTGGTGCCCTGGCGCAACCATTGATGAAATCATTCAAACACCCCTTAACCCACTATTGTATTCCTTGGATTAATATTTTTTTCGCTACCTTATATTGAAATGTTTGCCGTATGAAAAAAAAGACACAGAAC
The DNA here is from genome assembly GCA_903899675.1 of uncultured Bacteroidota bacterium. Lineage (GTDB taxonomy): Bacteria > Bacteroidota > Bacteroidia > Chitinophagales > Chitinophagaceae > Sediminibacterium. The sequence goes on from CAIUKP010000356.1 coordinate 15,821, forward strand.
AGTCGCAGAAATTTTTTGCTACAATCGGCCACACTGGCTGCAGGAATTACAATTATTCCCCGACATGTGATGGGAAAGGGATTTCTGGCACCCAGTGATCAGCTTACCAAAGCCATTATTGGGGTTGGCGGCATGGGGAGAGGCCACATTGGTTATGCCAATACCCGGGTTGTTGCCATTTGTGATGTAGATACTACCCACCTAGCTGCTGCAGAAAAACTGATTCCAGGAAAAATTAAAACCTTTCACGACTACACAGAATTAATTGCTTTGCCGGAAGTGGATATCGTTCATATCGCTACCCCACCCCACTGGCATGCCCTCATGTCGATTGCTGCAGTTGAAGCAGGAAAAGATGTATGGTGCGAAAAACCCATGACCAGAACCATCGGAGAAGGCCTTCGAGTGAAAGAAGCAGTGCAACAATACAAAAAGATGTTTCGCCTGAATACCTGGTTCCGCTTTCAGGATACTTTTTATGGTATGAATACCTCTGTTAAACCCATAAAAAAATTAGTAGCGTCGGGTTTGCTCGGATGGCCTTTGACCGTTACCGTTAGTAAAACCACTGGTTTCGACTGGAAGTTTTATTGGATTGGCAAAACCGATTTAACGGAGCAGCCGGTTCCGCCCGAACTGGACTATGACCGATGGCTGGGTCCGGCTCCATATAAGCCTTATCATCCTCATCGGGTGCACGGCACATTCAGAGGATATTGGGATTATGATGGAGGTGGTTTGGGGGATATGGGCCAACACTACCTCGACCCAATTCAATATTTTTTAGGTAAGGATGATACCAGTCCTGTTAAAGTAGAAGTAGATGCAGAGCAGCAACACTATGATGCCTGTGGTACCTTTCGAAAAATCACTTATACCTATGCAGATGGTTGTAAAATAATTTTAGATGGGGAAGCAAAAGAGGCCAATACGCCTTATATCGAAGGGCCTGGCGGAAAATTATTTGCCGGCTTTAAATCAACCATTCCCAATTTAACAGAAAAAATTGCTGCCATGCCTGATCCTGCACCTCAGGTAACAGATTTTTTAGACAGCGTAAAATACCGTACCCCATTTGCCCTGAATGAAAGCAATGGATTCCGTTCCTGCACATTGATTAATATGGGCAAGATTGCTTTGCAATTAGGCCGATCATTAGATTTTGATCCCGATACGCTTCGGTTTTTGAATGATGATGAAGCGAATCGGCTGATTAATCCACCTATGCGTTCACCTTGGCATATATAAATAATGTAAACGATTGTATGAAAAAGATATTCCTGCTATTAACTTGTATAACAACCTTCATGAGCGTTTCAGCGCAAGATGATTTGATTGCCAACACGCTAAAATCCTTTCCCTATCAGAAAGCTGCTGACGCTGAATCAGCACTATCCGGAATGGAGCATTGGAAAAAAGACAATTGGGTTTCGTTTTTTCAAACCCTCGATCAGGAGAAAACTTTTACCCCCGCCTCTTATGCATTAAGTGCCTATGTAAATCGCGCTGCAAAAAATCCTGCCCAACAAAAACGCATAGCACATGAAATTTCCAATGCCTTACCTAACGTTCAAAATACTGCGGCAAAAAAATTACTGCTGAAACAATTGGCCAATCTGGGAGAACCCCGTTCCATCTCGGCAATTAGCCCTTTATTACAAGATGCTACTTGTTTTAATGATGCAGCATTAACCATTGCAACTATAGGAGGTAATAAGGCGGTAAAAACATTGAGAAAGGCAATGAAAACTGCGGGAACTTCACAACAAGCCGCCATCCAATCCGCCCTGGATTATTTGGCCAAACCCGCTCCCACAAATCCTTTGGCAAACCCTGGTGCGCAAAAAGTAGTTATAAATCCAACGCAACAATTACTGCAGTTACAAAACGAAATGGAAAAAGCTTCCAATCCTATAGAACAAAAACAAATTTTAGCAGCTGCGGAAAAAATAAAAGGAATTGGTGCAATGGCATTCGTTGGAAAATACCTGAGTAACCCTGTACTTAAAACACAGGCTGCGGGTATTGTTGTAAGACAATCACTCGCAGATTTGAGTTTACATGGGCCATTGGTAAAAAGCTTGGTAGAAGAAGCTCGCAGTAACATTAAGGGAGAAGATAGTGCAGTGTTGATGAATTTATCCGATGCCCGTTTAAAAGAAATGTCGGATGAGCATGGATTTGTTTCATTATTCAACGGAAAAGATTTAACAGGTTGGAAAGGACTGGTAGGAAACCCGATCAGCAGAGGTAAAATGACTGCAGACGCTTTGGATGCCTCGCAGGCCAAAGCCAATGAAAGCATTGGGAAAGATTGGGTAGTGAAGGATGGATTATTAATTTTTACTGGCCACGGAGATAACCTGGCTACCGAAAGAAAATACGGTAACATAGAACTGTATGTTGATTGGAAGATTACAGAAAAAGGGGATGCAGGTATTTATTTGAGGGGAAGTCCGCAGGTGCAAGTGTGGGATACCAGTAGAAGAGAAGTGGGTGCGCAGGTTGGCTCTGGGGGGTTGTATAATAATACGACTAATCCCTCCAAACCCAGTTCGGTTGCCGATAACCCGATTGGCACCTGGAATACCTTTCGCATCATTATGAAAGGGGAAAAGGTTACCGTGTATTTAAATGGTGTAAAAGTAACGGATGAGGTAACGCTGGAAAATTATTGGGACCGTAAACAACCCATCTTTCCAACAGAACAAATTGAATTGCAGGCACACGGCACTTATGTGGCTTACAGAAATATTTTTTTGCGAGAACTACCTGATGAAAAGGAACTGATTACTCCTCAGGAACAGGCGGAAGGTTTTTTACCCCTATTCAATGAAAAAGATCTAACAGGATGGACGGGTAATCTTGCCGGCTATCAGGCTGAAAATGGCGCTATTGTTGTTCATCCCGAAAAAAGTGGCGGGAATTTGTATTCAGAAAATACCTACGGGGATTTTGTTGTACGATTCGATTTTCAACTTACACCGGGTGCGAACAATGGAATTGGTATTCGCGCCCCTTTAACGGGAGATGCAGCTTATGTTGGAATGGAAATACAAGTGCTGGATAATGAACATCCCAAATACAGTCAACTCCAACCCTACCAATACCATGGTTCTGTTTACGGCGTAATCCCGGCTCGCAGGGGATTTTTATTACCAACAGGAGAATGGAATCGGGAAGAAATCAGTATCAAGGGCAATCAGATAAAAGTTACCCTCAATGGTACGGTTATCACTGAAGGTGATTTGGCAGAAGCTTCCAAAAATGGAACCATGGATCACAAAGAACATCCCGGACTGCTAAGAACAGAAGGCCATATTGGCTTTTTAGGGCACGGTGATGTGGTGCGATTTAAAAATATTCGGATAAAAAAATTATAGCCGTCTATCCAGATTAGAATTTTAGGGTAGCCGGTAAATATTTAGCTACCAAATCTTCATAATAAGGGCGCAATTCTTGCCAGCTTTTCTGGTTAGGATTTTTTGAGTACAAATCGTAGGGGTTAAACAACTTCACCCATTTAAACATAGCATGGTCGTGTTCACTCATCAGGTGATCATAGGCATGTTCGCGGTGTTGGGCATAGAATGAGTGATACCGAAGCATATACAATCCTTCTTGTGGCAGGTAGTTCTTCATCATATGATACACATATTCATCATGCCCCCAAGAAAGATGCACTTTATCGAGACCGCAATTCGGTTCATACACACCATAACGCGTTGAATAAATAGGATGCTGATAGTCGAGATTAGCAGTGAAAAACTCGGGAAAAACTATTTTATCCGAATAGGCACAACCCACCGGAAAGGTATCTCCTACCACCGACCATTGCGGTTCGCCGAATAAGCAAAGTACTTTACCCATATCATGCACCAATCCTACCAATACCATCCAATCGGGATGTCCATCCCTTCGAATAGCTTCGGAAGTTTGCAACAGGTGTTGCATCTGGTCTAAGTCGGTATCCGGATCTGAATCATCTACCAGCTCATTCAAAAAATCGAATGCCTTCCAGATGGGCATTTCTTTTTTAGCAAAACCAAGAAACTCTTTTTCTTTTTGCATCACAAAATCATAACTCTGATAGGTATGATTCAATCTATAGAATTCCTTTACCGTATCCCGCGGAGGAGCAGCATAGTTTCTGAATGCATCGGTTGATTTATCGGTTGCAATGGTTTCCGGATCCGGATATCTTTTCAACAGATCTTCTTCCCACTCATCTAAATTAGCCATGGGTGAATGGATAGCGGCGGGTAAGGGTGTTGGGTCTGTTGACATAGAAACAGGTTTTGAGTAAAATTCGGGTTTTTTACCAAAAAACCGTGTAAAGAGCAGCCAGAATTCCAAAAATAAGGATAGACCCTACTAAAAATCCTCGGGAAATGGTAAACTGATTGGTATCAACTATCAATACATTTGTTGGTATCGCCTTATTGTTGAAAAATTTGCTGATTACAATCATTGTAACTGCAACCGCAAAAAAAGTGATGGTCATCCTATCTAAAAAAGGAATGGTTGGAAACATACCGTTCGTCCATACCGGAAGAAATTTCAATACTACCGACAATGGGATTGTAAGCAAAGCCCCTGCCATAGCCGCGCGGGCAGTTGTTTTTTTCCAATAAAATCCCAGTAGAAAAATAGCCAGCACACCGGGAGATACAAACCCTACATATTCCTGAATAAACTGGTACGCCTGATCCAGTGATTGCAGGGCTGGCGTAACTAAAGCGGCTACTAACATACTAACAATTACCGCCCAGCGACCGGTTTTTACCAAAGCCAGTTCGGAGGATTGGGGGTTGATGTATTTTTTATGGATATCGAGTGAGTATATGGTAGCAATACTATTGGCCTTTCCTGCTAAGGAAGCAACAATTGCTGCTGTGAGGGCTGCAAAAGCCACCCCCTTTAATCCGGCAGGCAATAAATTCATGAGTGTTGGATAGGCATGGTCTGGTTTCAGCACACCCTCCACCATCATCTCTTGCTGAAACATGCCATGTTGGTGCATTACATACATCGCAATTCCCGGTAATACGGCAATGATGGGGATCAGTAGTTTTAAAAAAGCTGCAAACAAAATACCTTTTCGGGCGGTTACCAAATCTGCGCCCAAGGCACGTTGAACGATGTATTGATTGCAGCCCCAGTATGCCAGATTATTCACCAGCATTCCTCCAAACAATACCGATAAGCCCGGCAATTCCGGATAATAGGGATCACCCTTAGCAAAAATCATATGAAAATGATCGGGTGCTTCCTGCTTGAGAACGGTTAATGCCTTAAAGATATCTCCTCCATATCCAAATTTATTAGATAACAGGGTTAATGCCAGATAAGTAGTTACCAGACCGCCGGCAATCAAAACGATTACCTGAATAACATCCGTATACCCAATCACCTTCATGCCACCTAGGGTAACAATAATTGAAAAGAAGGTAAGTGCAGCAATGCAAAAAATAAACGAAAGTCCTGATATCGCAGAAATTGCCAGAGAACCGAGATATAAAATAGAAGTTAAGTTTACCAATACATACACGAGCAACCAAAATATTGCCATTACTGTACTTACAGAATCACTATACCGCACCGACAAAAACTGGGGCATGGTATAGATTTTATTTTTCAAATAAACTGGAATAATAAAAACAGCTACCAGAATTAGTGTGCCGGCAGACATCCATTCATACGTAGAAATGGCGAGTCCAATTGCAAAACCGGATCCCGACATGCCAATAAAATGTTCAGCAGAAATATTGGAGGCAATCAGCGAGGCCCCAATGGCCCACCAGGTTAAAGAACCTTCCGCTAAAAAAAAATCTTTCGAACTGGTATGGGCTGATTTTTTCTTTCGATAGATATAAATACCATAAATAGCCACTACCAAAAAGTAGAGCACAAAAACAATCAGGTCGGCAGTTTGTAATCGATTCATAAAAGTATCTTACTGGTAAGTTACCTACAAAATAAAGCGTTCAGCGAATAGCATTTCATAGCAAACCAGTTTTAATTGGGCCAAATAATATCCATGATTTTTTTACATGGCTCCATTGGGTCGCCTTCATCCCGGTTAGTAAGGATAATCACGGCTCGTTCTTCATCTGGGAATAATAAAATATGATTGCGAAATCCTATGCTACTGCCCGAATGATAGGGATGCGCCTTACCTCGGTAATCTTCTACATGCCAGCCAAAACCATAATCAATCGATTTGCCATTCGAAAGCGATGCGCGGCTCCAGGCTTGCTGCTGTAGGGCAGCGGGTATCAGCTGGAAATTACAAATGGCACGGATCCAACGAGCCATATCCTGTACATTGGTATAAATGCCCCCATCACCCAACACTGCACTGGTAAGGCTTTGGTCGGTTACCGTCCATCCATTGGAAGATCGAGAATGACCCAGGGCTCTATTGGGTACTTGGGTTTTACCGGCTTCCAATGCTAGGGTTTGTTTCATTTTCAATGGCCGAAAAACATGTCGCTGCAAATAAGCCGCAAAATCCTCTCCGCTTATTTTCTCTACAATCAGCGCCAACAATGCATACCCGGTATTGCTATAGCGATATTCACTTCCGGGCTCGAAATATAAATGGTCGGTTTTGCTCATCAAACGCATACAATCGATATCCAGTACTTGCCGGGTTTGACTGGCCGGAATCAGATCTTCATAATCTACTAAACCGGAACTATGGGTAAGCAAATGACGAATCTTAATCTGCTGGGTATAGGCCGGTAAACTATCCAGATAATTACGCACCGGATCTTCTAGAGATAGCTTACCAGATTGTACTAACTGCAAAACACACATCGCAGTAAACTGTTTGGTTAATGAAGCTAACCGGAAACAGGTAGTAGCATCCACCAAAGCTTCGGTTTCCCTGTTTTTAAGTCCATAAGTTTTTTGCAGCACAATTTTCCCCCTATCCAGCACTAATAAAGCAGCACCGGGGGAAAGGGCCGAATCATAGGATAACATTATCCGATTAATAGATTGAATTTGTTCTACTGAAAGGGTAACCGGCTTTTTCTGCGCATATAGCTGAGAACCTGCCAATATACAAACCAATAGTCCCGTTATGAATGATGATTTTTTCATATTCTGCAAATCGTATGGTAAAATACATTTTTTACGGGAATTCTAATGAATGAAAGAAAGAATCAATGAGAATAGCCAATCGTTATAGACAGGTTCTGCTGTATTTTTGTGAATAACAACTGAATTGTTTACCTATGTACGGGAAGTGGTGGAAGATTGCTTTACTCAGTTTAATTGGATTTCTTCCCGGACTATCCTATAGCCAGAGTTATGTATTTGCTCAACTAGGAGGTGCACCGGTAAATACCAATGGATGGAATTTTCAAGGAAGTGCAACCGTAGGTAATCTTGTTAACAACAATAATAGTGAGGTACTGGTATGCCCCGCACGAAATGGTACCAGTGGGGCAGTGTTCTGCAATCAACCCATCAATCTGAGTATTTGTAATAAATGGAAGGCCGAATTTGATTTTCGGATGTATGATGGCAGTGGAGCCGATGGAATCGCATTCTGCTTTTTGGAGGTTCCCCCCGCAGGATTTGTAACGGGAGCAGGTTTGGGCATTCCGGCTTCGGCCAATGGATTAAAAATTTGTTTCGACACCTATAATAACTGTGTTTCCCCAAGTAATTCTCGGGTACCCAAAGTAGAAATCCGTTGGGGGGTAGGCTACAATGAATGCTGGTCGCAGCCTACATTAGAGAATACATCCGGCGCAATCTCTTACCTACGTTCTAATGACTATAATCATGCACTCATTGAATATGATAATGGTAATATTTCTGTTACAGTTAATGGCAACCTATTACTAACGGGTAATCAAACCTTCAACTTTACTGGATATCTTGGTTTTACAGCCAGTACCGGAGGATCCACCGACAACCACTCGATAAAAAATGTTATCATCTATGCCGATATGCCTCCTTCCTTTGCAGGAGGATTTAATGGCATGGCAAGTGGATGTGCGCAGGAATTGATACAACTGGGTACTGCCCCCAATAATGCATATAACTATGCTTGGACGCCCAGTGCTGGAATTAATAATGCAACAATTGCCAATCCTGTTTTGCAACTACCTAATAATAGCGATACCATTCAAACTTTGCAATATTTTGTGCGAACCGCTTTTCAGTCTAACCCGGGTTGTTATTCTTCCGACAGTATAACGATTCAGGTAAAACCGAACCCTAAAATCAACTTCGGCAAACCTGCCATTTGTTTGCAAGATGCATTGGCGCAATTTACCGACAGTTCCTATACGAAAGATCCAACCTCCTTGCCATTTAGCTACCAGTGGTATTTTGATGACCCTGCAGCTACTATGGCAAATCCAAACGTTTCCACCCTAAAAAACCCTTCACATATTTACAGTGCTGCCCAAGTGTATCAGGTAAAAAATAAAGTAACCAGTGCAGTTGGTTGTGTAGATAGTCTTACCCTACCTTTCACCGTAAATGGTTCAATACCCAGAGCTGGCATGCAAATCAGTTCGGCACGCAATTATTGTAACAACGAAAATTTGTATTTACTAGATCAGTCATCCGTAAATTTTGGCAGCACTACCCGAGTGGATATTTTTTGGGATTTTGCAACCAATCCCACCATTGCCGAAACGGATATGAGTCCTGTTATTGGAAAAAATTATACCCACCGCTATCCTAAGTTTCCCGATACCTCCGGCAGAAATGTAACTATCCGGTACGAAGTATATTCGGGGATTTCTTGTAAAAATGTGATTTCGCAAAGTTTTAGTTTGGTAGCCAATCCAGAAGTAGTGTTCAGTCCAGTAACTCCCTTATGTAGTAATTATCCTGCGTATCCAATTATCGAGGCAGCTGAAATTACGGGTATTGCTGGCACAGGAAATTTTTCTGGATCAGGAGTTACTGCTTCGGGCTTGTTCACTCCGTTTACAGCAGGCCAATTTCCTATACAATATACTTATGTAAGTAAACGGGGATGTTTACAAGCAGCAACCCAGGTTGTTATTGTGCAACCAGCGCCTATAGTATCCGCAGGTTTAGATCAGCTGGTGATTGAGGGCAAATCGATACCACTTCCCGCCAGTGCTTCGGGTAATCGACTACAATTTCAATGGTCGCCGATTTTGTATTTAAATAGTGATACCCTGTTGCAACCGATCTGTACTCCATTACAAAACATCACGTACACCCTGCTGGCAAGTGATAGTAATGGTTGTATATCTACCGATACGATATTTATTAAAGTATTACTGAAACCCATTGCACCCAATGCATTTTCCCCCAATGGCGACGGCATTCATGATACCTGGCAAATACTACATCTGAATGATTACCCCAATGGCCGGGTTCAGATATATACCCGGGCCGGTCAATTAATTTATCAGTCAGTTGGCCTTGCAACTCCTTGGGATGGAACCTACAAAGGACAACCCCTGCCTATAGGCACGTATTATTATATCATTCAACCAGGCAATGGCAGTGATGTGATAAAAGGTTCCATCACTTTACTTCGCTGAGTAACTATTGCTTTAAAAAAGTTTTGGAGTAATTGATTTTTCTGCTGTCCATTACAGGCAAGTGTTGCTTTACCCGCTCCAAAAATGCAGGAAAATCCTTGGTGCCTTTAGGAGACCAGCCAACTTCAGCCAATGCAAGGGCACGAGGATACGTCATGTATTCGATGTGACTGAAGGTAGAGATATATTCCGTCCACACATTCGCCTGCACACCTATAATATACTTGGCTTCTGCTGGGGTTAGCTCAGGTAATTCGGGCTCGAAAGAATAGCATTTAGAAAGGGTAAGAAATCCACCAATGGCCAATGGCTCTCCCTTTGGTTCGCCCTGATAATAATCAAGATAAAAATGACTATTGGGCGACATTACAACTTCATGTTGCTGCTTGGCGGCTTCCATGCCACCTTTTACTCCTCGCCACGACATTACGGTAGCGTTTGGAGAAAGGCCTCCTTCGAGAATTTCATCCCAGCCAATTAAACGACGGCCTTTGGATGTGATAAATTTATCAACCCGACGAATAAAATAGCTTTGTAATTCATGCTCATCTTTTAAGCCCAACTGTTTAATCAGGTTCTGACAAAACCTACTCTCTTTCCATTGTGTTTTGGGGCATTCGTCTCCACCAATATGAATATAGGTTCCCGGAAATAAATCCATTACTTCAGTTAGCACATCTTCAACAAATTGAAACGTCTCTTCTCTGGGGCAAAGTACATCTTCAGATATTCCCCATTTGGTTCTTACTTCATACATTTTGTCGGGATTGCATCCAAATTGTGGATAGGCCGATAAAAGTGCCTGAGAATGACCGGGCATTTCTATTTCAGGAACGATAGTTATAAACTTGTTAGCTGCATAAGCCACCACTTCCCTAATTTGGTCTTGGGTATAAAAACCACCATAGGGAGTTTTATCAAACTTCTGATCTTTAAAAGCCCCTACCATCGACTCTTTACGAATAGAAGCTACTTGTGTAAGCAGTGGATATTTTTTAATTTCAATTCTCCATCCTTGATCTTCTGTTAGGTGCCAGTGAAAAGTATTCATCTTATAAGTAGCCATCAAATCAATATATCGTTTTACTTCTTCAACCGTAAAAAAGTGGCGGGCAACATCCAGCATCAATCCACGATAGCCGAAACGGGGCTTGTCTTCGATGGTACATTGGGGAAGACTTGCCAAAACAGATGGATTTACATCGGGTGTAACCGGCAACAATTGAAGTAAGGTTTGTACCGCATAAAAAGCACCGGGTCCGCTAAGCGCAGTAATCATCGTTTGCTTAGCGCCAATTTGAAGTTTATATGCTTCCCTAGGTTGGTTTTGGTCTATTGCGAAATGGATAGCGGCGGAAGAACGTTTAGTAGCAGGCACCCATTTAACAGGCAAAGCACCATTGGCAATTTGTGCTTGCAACAAATTTACTACTGGCAATAAGGAGGAATCTGAAAAAGAGATACTCATTCCCTTTTTGATAATTTGTTTGCCCTCGGCAGTAACCAAACTGGCTGGTTTTGGAATAATGGGATAACTGTTTTGCGCAAACAGATTTACGAATGTGCACAGCAAAACAAGAGCTCCAAAAATTTTTTTCATACAAGCGATTTATTTTTAAAGATAGGGCAAAATAACAATGTTCATAATCACAGAAGTATGAATTTCACTAAAATCAGCTAATTTTAAAATAAAAAATTTGAAAATCAACTATCGTTATAAATTTATTTTCCTGTTTTTGATGGGGTTGGGAACCTTATCAATCAATTCTTTTGCACAAACTAAAGATAGTCTGCAACACCGGATTGATTCCCTCCGAAATGAGTCGGAAAAATATGTGATCGACACATCGGTAAGTCTGGTTATTAAAAAAACAGAA
>CAIUKP010000357.1 GCA_903899675.1 uncultured Bacteroidota bacterium
GCACGGCCAATGGATGTTCTTGCACCAACATTCCTTCTACTGAAATACTACCCGCATCTGGCTTCACATATCCGGTAATCATTTTAAGGGTGGTGCTTTTTCCGGCACCATTGGGGCCCAAAAATCCTACGATTTCGCCCTTTTGCAACGTAAACGAAACATCGTTCACCGCCAATTGGGTGCCATACTTTTTTTGTAATCCAGCAACAATAATAGACATGCCTGCTATTTTGAACCCAAAAATACCCTCAAATCATCAGCGGTAAACATTGGGTATTGTGGGAAGCGATAAATTAATGTGAAAATCAGTGAATCAGCCCCTCTTCGGATTCTTCGGGCAGATGGTCATATTCTCCCTGCCAGGCATAATATCCAAAAATTACCATACCAGCAGCAATAGGAAGCGCCACAATGGTAAATACCCCCCATTGTATCCAGGTATCCAGCATGGGCTTCTTTTCAATTTCACCTGCAGCAGTTTTTACCAGATAATAGATGGCCAATGGGCCCAAGAGCATCCAAATCAGTCCAGCATATTTTTTTATGGTATTCATGCGTTGTTGATTTTTTCTTTTGATGAATCATGTACTCCCTGCTGAATATATAAGGCCCCAATTACCAAACAGATGCTAGCAATAATTATTGGATATTGTAATCCCGCCAGTTTATCGCCCGTATAGATGGTTGTAAGCAGGGTTGCAATAAATGGAGTGAGTCCGCCAAATACCCCATTGCCAATATGATAGGGCAACGACATGGAGGTATAGCGAATTTTGGTAGGGAATAATTCAACCAGAAAAGCAGCGATGGGGCCATACACCATGGTAACATATAAAATCATAATAAATACCAAGGCTACCATTTTCCAATAGGCGGAACTGCCCAGTTGGGTAAATGATTTCACATCGGGTTTAATGGTAACCCTGCCTGCAGCAGCATAGGCGGTATCTTTTACCGTAACGGTTTGTATGGCGCCTTCCGCAAAATAATATTGATGGGTAATGGTTCGAAGTGTATCGGTTGTGCCGGGAATTACCGAAGTGGTTTTCTTTATTTTCTTTAGCCCGGTAAGTTGCACCTGATTACTCAGGTCCGACAAAGTAAGCAGCCCCTGAAACAGCGGTTTATAAGTAACAATTGCAAGCAACATTCCTCCCAACATGATCCATTTTCTGCCAATTCGATCACTCCAGCTGCCAAAAATTACAAAGAAAGGCGTAGCCAGTAAGATGGCCCAGATAATAATGGTTCTCGACTGATCGAATTCGATTTTGCAAACATTTTCGATAAATGATTGGGCGTAAAACTGACCCGTATACCAAACAACGCCCTGACCCATAGTAGCCCCAAACAATGCCAATAAAACCATTTTTAAATTGGTTTTGTGCCCAAAGCTTTCTTTCAATGGATTTACAGAAAGATTGCCCGAATCTTTAATTTCCTGAAACAGGGGCGACTCTTTCATTTTGAGGCGGATATATACAGAAACCCCTACCAGCACAATAGAAACCAGAAACGGAATTCGCCAGCCCCATTCATTAAACTTGGCGATTGATTTGGCTTGATTTACATCCAGCGCATGTCGGGTAAGCAAGATTACTCCCAGAGAAACAAATAATCCCAATGTGGCCGTAGTTTGAATCCAGGATGTATAAAATCCCCTTTTATGCACCGGGGCGTGCTCGGCCACATAAGTGGCTGCTCCTCCATATTCTCCGCCCAATGCCAATCCCTGCAGCAATCGCAAGAGCAACACAATAATGGGGGCAGCAAATCCTATCGATTCAAATGAGGGTACCAGTCCAATCGCAAACGTGGCGCCCCCCATAATTACGAGGGTAAGCAAAAAAGTATGTTTTCGGCCTATGATATCGCCTAATCTGCCAAACACCAGCGCGCCAAAAGGGCGAACCAGAAACCCCGCTGCAAAAGTAGCTAGGGTAGAAAGCAGGGCAGCAGTGGGATTACCTTTCGGAAAAAACTGACTGGCCAGCACGGTTGCCAGACTACCAAAAATGTAAAAATCGTACCATTCAATTAGTGTACCGAGGCTAGAGGCGCCGATAACTTTCCAAATTCCTTTTTCTTGATTCATGCATTGCAACAATTAATAAAGCGCATCGGTTAGCGCTTTGGTATGGATGGTCAACTTACATAAAATGAATCAATTCACCAAACTATCTGCACATCGAATGAAATGCTCGGATAATTTTTCAGGCACCTCCACAATTTGTACCTTTAAACATCTTATCAGATTGCTATGCATTACCCTTATCAAATTAAAAATTTGGCCGAGTATCATGCGGCCTATCAACGCAGTATCGAAGACCCAGCTGCTTTCTGGGCTTCAGTTGCCGAACATTTTACCTGGAGAAAAAAATGGGACACTACCCTTGAATGGAATTTCAACGAGCCGGATGTGAAATGGTTTCAGGGAGGCAAATTAAATATCACTGAAAACTGTTTAGATCGCCACCTCGAAAAATTGGGCAATCAACCGGCAATTATTTGGGAACCCAATGCCCCGGATGAGCAGCCCCGGGTAATTACCTATAAAAAATTACACGAAAAGGTTTGTCAATTTACCCAGGTACTCAAAAACAACGGCGTTAAAAAAGGCGACCGGGTATGTTTATACATGGGCATGATTCCCGAATTAGCCATTGCCGTGCTGGCATGTGCCAGAATGGGTGCGATTCACAGTGTAGTATTTGGTGGATTTTCGGCACAAAGTATTTCCGACAGATTGCAGGATGCCGGGGCTGAATTTATTGTTACCTGTGATGGTGCTTTTCGCGGGGGTAAAGACATCCCACTAAAAAACATCATTGATGATGCCCTGATTGGCAATCAAACCATTAAAAAAGTAATTGTATGTACCCGAACCCGCACGCCAGTTTCTATGATTAAAGGGCGCGATGTGTGGTGGGAGGATGAAATGAAACAGGTAGAAGAACAGGGTATTACCTATGTAGAAGCGGAAGAAATGGATGCAGAAGATCCCCTATTCATTTTATATACTTCGGGCTCAACCGGCAAACCAAAAGGGGTGGTACATACCTGCGGTGGGTATATGGTTTATGCCAACTATACTTTTGTAAATGTTTTTCAATACCAGCCCGGTCAAATTCATTTTTGCACAGCTGATATTGGATGGATTACCGGACATACTTATATTACGTATGGTCCGCTGAGTGCCGGAGCTACTACTTTAATTTTTGAAGGAATTCCAACTTACCCGAATGCAGGCAGATTTTGGGATATCATAGATAAGCATCGGGTAAATATTTTTTATACTGCCCCTACAGCCATCAGAAGCTTAATGGCATTTGGAAATGCCCCATTGGAAGGCAAAGATCTTTCCACGCTAGAAGTATTGGGAACCGTAGGTGAGCCCATCAACGAAGAAGCCTGGCATTGGTATCATGAACAGGTTGGTAAAAAAAGATGTCCCATAGTTGATACCTGGTGGCAAACCGAAACGGGCGGGTGTTTAATCAGTAACCTTGCAGGTGTAACTCCCGAAAAACCCAGCTGGGCCACACTACCCATGCCGGGCGTTCAGTTGTTGTTGGTAGATGAAAACGGAAACGAAAAATTAGCAGAAGGGGATGAAACGATTTCCGGTAATTTATGCATTAAAGCGCCCTGGCCCTCTATTTTACGAACCACGTATGGCGATCATGAAAGGTGCCGGATAAATTATTTTGCCACGTACCCCGGTTTATATTTTACCGGAGATGGTGCTTTACGAGATAAGGATGGATTTTATAGAATTACCGGAAGGGTAGATGATGTATTAAACGTTAGTGGGCACCGCATTGGTACTGCCGAAGTGGAGAATGCCATCAATATGCATGCCGGCGTGGTAGAGAGTGCCGTGGTTGGATTTCCGCATCCGGTAAAAGGACAGGCCATTTATGCATTTATCATTTATCAGGGCTCTCATCAACAAAACACGCATGGTTCCGACGATCTGATAAAAAGCGATATCCTGCAAACCGTAACCCGAGTAATTGGCGCTATCGCTAAGCCAGATAAAATTCAATTGGTAAGTGGACTACCCAAAACCCGCAGCGGTAAAATCATGCGCAGAATATTACGTAAAATCGCAGAAGGCGAAACAGATAATCTGGGAGATACTACTACCCTGCTCGATCCGGGTGTTGTGGAAGAAATCATGAATGGAAAACTATAACACTGGCGTTGCGGCTTTTGCCTGCTGGGTTTCCAGTTTTTGAAAAGTCCGGTCCATTACCCGAAAGAATATGGGTGGAATATGCGCCAGTATTAGCATGCCGGGATATCCGGTAGGCATTTGAGGAGCGCCTTCCATATGTCGCAATAGCTGATATTTTCTACTGGCCACATAATGGTGGTCGCTGTGCCGACTCAGTTCGAACAGCATGATTCTTCCCAGCACATGATTACTATTCCAGCTATGCCAGGGTTGTGTTCTTTCATAACTGCCGGGTATGGTTTCTTTACGCTGCAAACCATAATGTTCAATATAGTTTACCGACTCTAATAGTAAGATGCCAATGAGCGCACTTGCCAAATAGCTGAACAAGATGGTAGGGCCAAAAAAATACCCGATAATACTCAGCATTGCCAGTTGGATAGCGGTAAACTGAATCATTTCGTTTCGCCAGCTGATGGTGCTAACACCTTTTTTTTGGCAGTCGCGGGCAGCAATATGCCAGGCACTTATATAAGATTCAATAATCGTGCGGGGATAGAAAGCATACAACGACTCGCCGCGACGAGCAGATGCCGGATCTAAAGGGGTAGCTACATGTTTATGATGCCCCTTATTGTGTTCGATAAAAAAATGTAAGTACTGAGAACTCAGTAATAACATCTTAGCCATCATTTGCTCAATCTTATTGCTCCGGTGGCCAAGTTCGTGCCCAACATTGATGCCGAAAATGCCACAAAGTAATCCCATAGAAATGATGCGTCCTACCCTGGTAAATGTATCCAGATTAGGTTCGGTAAGCGAGAATAAAAATATCAGCAGGGCATAATATTGCAGCAGCACTATTTCATACAATAAATAATCGTAGCCCTTATCAGCCTTGGCAATTTCTTCCTCAGCGGAAGATATATTGCTGGTAGAAGACTTCATCAACAACTCAGCCAGCGGAATACAAACGAATGTAAAAATCAATGGAACATAACTCAGCCAACCCGAATTACTGAAAGCCTGAAAGGCAAACAGGAACAACACAAAGGGCGACATATATTTAATCCAACGCCAGCGCATGCAGGAATTATTTTCCTAAATATACAAAAAAGCAGGAATACTGATTTTCAACTAGCTGCGCTTCATCAGGGGAACCGGACTGCCATTGAATCCGGGAAACAATTGCTCGGGTTGTGTGATAGATAAATGATTGCCTACCACTGCACTAAAAACACTTCTAAAATCAGTAGTAACTGGCACATCTCTACCATCTTCTAAATTCTCTTTGTTTAGGGGTTTCATTTGCTGATATACTTTGCCTCCCTGCACATCATTACCAAGCACCCACAAACAACTGGCCCTGCCATGATCGGTTCCGCCGGTACCATTCTGATGAACCGTGCGGCCAAATTCAGTCATGGTAAGTAAAGTAACCTCATCTTGATAGGCAGACAAATCAGCCCAAAAAGCAGCAATGCTATCACTAAAATCCTTCAGGTTTCTTGCAAAAGCTCCATTCAGCGTTCCCTGATTAAAATGGGTATCCCAACCGCCACTTTCTGTAAAAGCCACTTCCAGTCCAACATTCATTTTTATCAGCGTAGCAATTTGCTTGAGAGAATTCCCAAGCGGAGTATTCGGATACACCACGCCGGCAGTTACTGGATACGATTTCATGTTTGCCTGTTTTAGTTGTTGCAGGGCATCAAAACTTTCCCGGGCAGTTTTATTCAACAGTTCACTGGTGGTTACATCATATAGTTGCTCAAACGATCCGGCTGCAACACGCGCTGCCATTGGGTTTCCACGCACCTGTACTGCAAACTCCTGTAAGTTAGCAATAGCCAGTGACTCCTGGTCTCCATACAAACACCGGGGCAACGCTGCGGTTAAACTTACTGCACGAAAGGGCGAATTTGCTTCAGGTAATTTGCCCACGGCCCTATTTAACCATCCACTTTGTGTACTCTTACTAAAAGGGGTGCCGCTTTCCATATAATCTTGGGCATCAAAATGGCTGCGGGTAGTATTAGGGCTTCCTACGCCATGCACTACGGCAAGTCGGCCATCGGTAAAAAATGGATATAAAGATTGTAAGGAAGGATGCATGCCAAATTTCCCATCTAAGTCAATGATTTTGCCTTCTTTTTCTGCAGGGCTCATAAATAATCCTGGGCGAAGTGTTCGTAAAGCCGGATCGGTAAAAGGGGTAACCGCCATTAGTCCATCCATAGCTCCTCTTTGAAAAATGCACACCATTACTTTCTTTTTATTGAGGCCTTTGCTGGTTGATTGAGCGCCGGCGGCACGCAATAAAAATCCGGGAATGCCACCTTGAAAGCCTGCCGCAAATAGCGCAATGGCTCCCGACTTCATAAATGCTCTTCTGGGTATCATAGAATTATTTTTTGTGAGTTGTGAAAGTTGTTTGAGCTATCGGCGCTGAAATTCCGGAGAGCCAATGATAATGCCGGTAACCTGTTGCAGCATACCATTATTGCCGGGCATTGCATCCATGTTTCTTGCAGCAACTGCATTTCTCCGCGCCGGCTGTTTTTGCTCATTCATCATACCATCAACTTCTTCGGTTATAACAGTTGTTTGTTTGCTGGCGGCCTGCTGAATTTTTTCGTCTATCCCATTTTCATTCAAAAGTGCAGATAGGCGTCGTACATTTTCTGCCTGCTCCCGCTGGGGTAAAAGCAAGTTGCTATAAACCTGCAATGCCTCTTCGGCGCTGGCGGGTTCATGGTGATTGTTAAGGGCTCCCAAATCCAATTTAACCCCCGGAATTTTTCCGGTGGCAAATGCCATTCCAAAATTCATTCTATTTAACAGTGAGCCGGTATTGATCCAAAAATTTGCCCGATCTGGAAATCCGGTGGGTGCTGCATAATAATAAAGCCGCTGCCCCATTTTTGTAATCCAATTATTTATTTGAAAAGGCTGCATCACTTCTGCACCTGTGGCACGTATAGCACTAATGGCAAGTTCAAAAGGCGATTTTACTTTTTCCCGTAATGCGGCAGGTTCCCAAAAATCGGGGTGATTAACCATAGTAACCATTACTGCACGGATATTTCCACCAGTCCTTAAAAAAGTGGCCGCCATTTGGTCTACCAGCAGGGTTGTTGGCGTGTCTTTCACAAAACGAATAGCCAGCTTTTTGCAAATAAATGTGGCGGTAGCCGGATGTACAGCGAGTTGTTGCAATACCTGCACTCCTTCCTGATAGCCTCCTTCGGCAGGATAATTTTTTCCGAGAATTGTTTTCTCTCCCTCATCATGCCGGTTGGCTCTGAACAAAAAGTCGTTGATAGTAACATTGTCTTTGTTAGCGCGATTTGCTAAGGGTCCCGCTGCTTGCATCAATTGGGCGGCAGGTCCATCTTTTGCCAGCGGCCTTACCGACCATCCAGTTAATGCCTTGGCCACCTGGGTTACATCCTGCTGCGTATATCCTCCATCCACACCCATAGTATGTAATTCCATTACTTCTCTTGCATAATTCTCATTCAAACCCTGCATATTCGTTCTTGCCAACACTTGCTGCATGGCGGCCTGTTGGGGATTATTGGTATCCGCCGCCATTTTTTCTATTCGTTGTTTTACTCGTTTAGCAGCAGCCGATTGTTCGCGCATACGCGACCCTTCATTGTTATTGCTAACACTTCCTGCATTATCTAAAAATTCCAGCATGGCAGGGTGTTGCGCGGTATGAATCAATAAGTCGTAAAAATTACTCATAACATAAGGCCGAATCGCATCACGCTCATAGGTAAGTACAAATTGCTGGCTGGCACCTTTACTAAGTGACACGTTAAAGTGATTGAACCAAAAATCAGTCAACACTTCTTGTAATTGGTTGGGACTATACGCAGCTCGGATAATTTTCTGATTAATCAGTTGTCGGTTCAATTCCTGTAAAGGTTCGAGCCCTTGCTGCTTCATCAACTGTTGCAACTGAGCCCGGTATTCCGGCTTACTTAACAGCTGAAGGGAGTCGCGGCTTACCAATTGATTTTTTACAGCCAGTCGCAATGCCTGTGCTGCATTCGCATAATGGGCAACAATGGATTCATTGCTCATTTTGAGTGCGGGATAATTGGCTTCCGGCAATCTGCGCAAAAGGTCATCTTCTGGCAACTGCCCATTCAGTTGTTCGGCAAACCAGTTCTCCAGGCCCTTATCTACCACCTGATTCACTTGTTGCGGAGTAGCCCCCATCGTGAACCGACTTAACAAATGAGCGGCTGCCTGTTCTTTCGTAAGCCCCATTTTTTTATAGGGCATCTTAATAGACTCTTTAATCGGATCGGTTGATGGTGGAGTGAATGCCCAAAATAATAAAGCCAGCAGACCAACTATCCCTACCGGTACATGAAAAGATTTGCGCATGGCCATTGATTTCAATAATAGACACAGAGTAGTTCCAAACGTTTAAAATGATTCGTTTGGTAATTTGTTAAAAGAGCGGAATACAACTATTCGAAATAATCCCACTGCTATTTTTTTCGGGCTACCCGATATAATATCAGCCCCATCAAAGCAAAAAATACGGTTCCCAATACAAAGTAGCCTCCCTTTCCGAATAAATCTACCAAGTGCTCTTCTTGTGAAATCTGAGCCAGCCACTTTTCTCCCGAAGTGGAGCCCGCCAAAAAGGCTATCAAAACGCCTGCCACTGCTCCGCCCGCTACCAGTCCGGTAGCAAATAAATTACCCTTACCCAACTCTTCTTCCTCGGGGCTTAGTTCAGTTGACTCTTTTTTCTGACGATACTCTACCAACCCACGAATCGCTCCGCCAATAAATATCGGTAAGGTAGTAGCCAAGGGCAGATACACCCCAATGGCAAAACTCAACGCTTTTATTCCACAGAGCTCAATGGTAACCGCCAGAAAAACGCCTACTACAACATATTGCCAGTCGAGGTTTTGAGACAGAATACCTTTTATCAAAGTGGCCATCAGGGTAGCTTGTGGTGCAGGAAACTTTTCAGTGCCGATTGCATGCTGAATTCCTTGCTGCATCATTTCAGCCGAAGGTCTGTCGAGAAACTTTACCGTTATGCCAATAACTATCGAAGAAACAATAGCCCCTACAAATAATGCGATCTGCTGATTGCGGGGGGTGGATCCTACAATATATCCACTCTTCAAATCCTGCGAGGTTGCTCCTGCATTGGCTGCAGCAATGCAAATCATACCGCCTACTACTAGCACCAGTGGCTCAAATGCCTGACCCGTCCAGCCCACTGCTAAAAATATTAAACTGGTACCCATTACGGTAGCGATGGTCATGCCGCTGATAGGACTATTCGACGATCCGATTAATCCAACAATGCGCGATGCCACCGTTACAAAAAGGGCGCCGAATAATAAAACCAGCACGCCTACCAATAATTTTTGTACAATACTATCACCAGGAATTTGGGGAAGAAAAGTAATCAGCGCTACCAGTGCTAAACTGCCAAATCCAACAATTTTTAAGCTCAGGTCTTTTTCCGTTCTCAATACGGTTGTTTGTTGCGCAGTGCCTTCTGCCTTTAGGGATTCCATGCTTCCTTTTACTGATTTTACAATAGTAGGGATGGTTTTTATCAGGGTAATGATACCCCCTGCTGCCACGGCGCCGGCTCCTATTTGCCGCACAAAAGCATAATAGATGGCGCTGGAATAATCCGCAAAAGTTTTTGTGATGGGATCCCATCCCCCTTTACCGCCTGCTTTTGCAATATCAACCAGATAACCCAGCTTAACCAGTTGTTGGGCTATTATTTCTCCTGGAACCAAAGTGCTCATCAGCGGTATAAATACCATCCAGCTTAACACACTACCGGCAACTAATACGCCGGCTATTTTTGGTCCAATAATATACCCCACGCCTAAATATTCGGGAGTAATTTCTCCGGAAACCTTGGCAGAGGGGAAAAATTTATTGATCTGACGAGTAGCATAAAAAGGAGTTTCGGCAATTACATGCAATACTTTTTGCAACAAGGCGTAGGCAAAAGCAACGCCCAATCCCCAAAAAGCGGTACGGGCAAAATCGCCCCCTTTTTCTCCGGCTTTCAGCACATCTCCACAAGCGGTGCCTTCGGGGTAAGGAAGGGTATCGTGTTCATTTACAATCAACGCTTTTCGCAAGGGTATCATTAATAAGGTGCCCAGTAATCCACCTACGATTGACAGAATTAGAATGGTTAGGTAGTTGAAATAAGCTGCGCTGCTGGGGGATGATAAAAACAAAAAGCCCGGTAAGGTAAATGCCACCCCGGCGGCAATACTCTCACCCGCAGAACCGGTGGTTTGTATAATATTGTTTTCGAGGATGGTTGTTTTTAAAAATTTTCGGCCTAGTGTAATAGCAATTACCGCTATAGGAATAGATGCCGACACCGTTAAACCTGCTTTCAGGGCCAGATATACAGTAGAGGCGCCAAAGATTACTCCAAATAAGCTGCCTACCAGTATCGATTTTACGGTAAGCTCCTTCATTTGAGATTCCGGCGCCACAAAGGGTTGAAACGATTTTTTGGGTGTTGACATAGCACAATTATTTTACATGATGGAAAGCGTAACCGGAAGATTGCTTGTCCGGCTGATTTTTCCAATATCTTTAAGTCCCAAAATACAACTTATGACTGATATGCAATCCGAAGTAAAAAAAACCGGCATGCCGGCAGCGGTTCCTTACATAATTGGTAATGAAGCGGCGGAGCGTTTCAGTTTTTATGGTATCCGGGCGATTATGACCACTTTTCTGGTTGCGCAATTTTTCAATCCCACCCAAAACCCCGAATTACAGGCTGTAGCAGAAGCTAAATCGAACGAATTATCGCACTTATTTGTAACCCTGGCCTATTTTATGCCGTTGGTTGGGGGTATTCTGGCCGACTGGTTTTTGGGTAAATACCGGGTGATATTATATGTATCCATGCTATATGCTGCCGGAAATCTTATGGTAGCACTGAATACAGAAAACTTATCTCTTTTTTCTTTGGGTTTAATAATGATTGCCGTTGCTGCGGGGGGAATAAAATCTTGTGTATCGGCAAATGTGGGCGACCAGTTCGACAAATCGAATGAACACCTGCTGAGTAAAATGTATGGTTGGTTTTACTTTACCATTAATACCGGTTCCATAGTTGCTACCGCCTTAATACCTATTATTTATAAGCATTATGGAGCCAAAATCGCTTTTGGCATTCCAGGCATTCTGATGGTGGTAGCTACTGTTATTTTTTGGCTGGGCAGGGATAAATATGTTCGGGTGCCCCCATCTGGATATAAGCGGGAAAATTTTATATCCATAACAAGTGCCGCTATTTGGGAAGGACTGCTTTCTATTTTTAGGAAAAAACCCATAGTTGCCGAAGCTGGAACCACCTTCTGGGTAGATCTGGGCAAAAAATATCAGTTTTCCGAATCTGCCATTGATGGGGTACAGGCTGTTTACCGCATTTTAATGATTTTTGCTTTCACCCCTATTTTCTGGGCTTTATGGGACCAGAATTTGTCGGAATGGGTGTTGCAGGCCGCAAAATTAGACCGGAACTTATTCGGATACGAATTACTCACCGAACAGGTACAAACTTTTAATCCGATTTTTCTGGTTGGTATGATTCCGGTGTTTACCTATTTCATATTCCCCGCTATTGAAAAGGCAGGTCTGAAAGTGACTCCCCTAAAAAAAATAGGTGCGGGCTTGGTGCTTACGGCCCTCACTTTTGTAATCATCGCTCTTTTACAGGAGAAGATTGATCAGGGTTTTCATCCTTCTGTGATTTGGCAAATTCTGGCATATTTAATATTGGCAGCTGCGGAAGTGCTGGTATCGGTTACCTGCCTTGAGTATGCCTATACCCACTCCCCAAAATCTATGAAAAGTACCATGAGTGCCCTGTATTTACTGGGTATTTCGGCAGGTAACCTGTTTGTAAGTCTGGTGAATAATAGCATTTCTAATGGTGGATTCTTTTCGCATTATACCGGTGCCCGTTACTATTGGCTGTTTTTTGGCATCATGTGTGGATTTATAGTTTTATACATGCTGGTATCTCGCAGACTACCCGAAAAAAGATATGTAGGTATGGAAGAAAGTATTGAAGCATAAACACAATCCAACATCCCGTATTACCTTCGCCAGCAAATAGGATTATCCAATGAATATTTTATTATTAGGATCGGGAGGTCGCGAACATGCATTGGCCTGGAAAATGGCTGCAAGCCCGCACTGCACCGAATTATACATAGCACCCGGCAATCCGGGCACGGCCCAGGTAGGCACCAACCTGCCGGTTTCAGTAACCGACTTCCCCGCCATTCGTGCCCTTTGTATTAACCATAAGATAGACATGCTGGTAGTGGGTCCGGAAGAGCCTTTGGTAAAGGGGATTTACGATTTTTTTCAGCAGGATGAAGCACTAAATGGAATGATTGTGGTGGGTCCTTCTAAAGCGGCCGCCCAGTTGGAGGGTAGCAAGGCTTTCAGCAAACAATTTATGCAGCGCCACGGCATTCCCACTGCACCTTATGCCGAATTTACTGCTGAAACCTATTCCGAAGGGCAAGCTTATATCAAGGAACATAGCGTGCCGATAGTGGTAAAAGCGGATGGACTTGCCGCCGGAAAGGGCGTAGTAATCGCCAATACCCACGAGGAGGCCCTGCGCTCGTTTGAACAAATGATTCGGGAACAGCAATTCGGGGAAGCTGGCAGTAAAGTAGTGATAGAAGCATTTTTAACCGGTATTGAAGTGAGTGTTTTTGTGCTAACAGATGGCGAAAACTACCAGATAATTGGTCATGCAAAAGATTATAAACGTATAGGGGAAGGTGATACAGGCCTCAACACCGGCGGAATGGGATGTATTAGTCCGGTACCCTTTATGGATGAACTATTTTGGAATAAGGTTACCCAACGAATTATAGAACCCACCATTGCAGGCATTCGGGCTGAAAAGCTTACCTACAAAGGATTTATCTTCTTTGGATTAATGAACGTTCAAGGCGAACCCTGGGTAATTGAATACAATTGCCGCATGGGTGATCCGGAAACGGAAGTGGTAATGCCCCTGCTACAAACCGACCTGGTAGCACTGCTTGCAGCGATGGACAATGGAACCCTGGCCGATACCAATATTTCGTTCTTCGATAAAAAAGCTGCTACGGTGGTAGCGGTGAGTGGTGGATACCCAGGTGCCTATGCTAAAAACATTCCGATTACTGGTTGGGAATTAGCTCCCAAACACCCGCAAACACTGGTATTTCATGCGGGAACAGCACAGGCCAACGAGGGTTTGGTTACAGCAGGCGGGCGGGTAATGGCGGTTACTTCTTTTGGAGATACGCTGGGCGAAGCAGTGCAACATGCGGTTGCTACCTTAGAACAAATTCAGTTTGAGGGGATGTATTACAGAAAAGACATCGGGTACGAATTTTAACGCATTCGCCATAGTTGTGTGAAACCCGCTAAAAATAAGGATTTACCCTTTGTGATTCGGTTATTTTCAACCACCTTTGTAATCTAATTTCAACTTTACAGAGAATCTCACATACAACATGTCATTATTTAACTTTTTTACCGAGGAAATAGCCATGGATTTGGGTACTGCCAATACCCTGATTATCCATAACGATGAAGTAGTAGTTAACGAACCCTCAATTATTGCGCTCAATCGCAATAACATGAAGGAAGTGCTGGCCGTAGGTAAAAAGGCATTGATGATGCACGAGAAAACCCATGAAAGTATTCGCACAGTTCGGCCTTTGAAAGACGGAGTAATTGCCGACTTTAATGCTGCAGAATTGATGATTCGGGAGTTGATTAAAATGATTTACCCAAAGAAGCCACTTTTTCCTCCGGCCTGGAGAATGGTAATTTGTATTCCTTCCTCCATTACAGAAGTAGAAAAGAGAGCGGTGCGCGACAGTGCTGAGCAAGCAGGTGCCAAAGAGGTTTATATGATTCACGAACCTATGGCTGCCGCACTGGGAATTGGGATTGATGTAGAAGAACCAGTAGGCAATATGATTATTGATATTGGTGGCGGAACAACCGGCATTACAGTAATTGCCTTAGCAGGTATTGTTTGCGATCAGAGTATCCGGATTGCAGGTGATGAATTTACAGCCGACATTATGGAAGCCCTTCGCAGATACCACAGTTTGCTTATTGGAGAACGTACTGCGGAGCAAATAAAAATAAACGTGGGTGCGGCTTTGAAAGATTTAGAAAATCCTCCGGAAGACATTCCCGTTAATGGTAGAGATTTGGTTACCGGAATTCC
>CAIUKP010000358.1 GCA_903899675.1 uncultured Bacteroidota bacterium
ATCTATCGGATTTATTAAAAACCAGAATTGCCGGAATATGAAATGAAGCGGAAGAAACCAGGAATCGGTCAATAAACCCCATGGAGGTTTTCGGCGAAACCAACGTAGCTAATAAAATACTTTGATCTAAATTACTGGCAATGATGTGATGTTGGTGTTTATTATGAGGTGAAACTCTTGCCACATAATTAGTTCGATCATATATATGGTCGATAACGGCAGATTCTTCTTGAACATCTTCAATTACCAGCTCAACCTCATCTCCAACCGCAATTGGATTGGTTGAAGTAATACCATCAATTTTAAAGATACCCCTAGCACGAGCCTGATAAAACTTTCCATCCAAGGCCTTGGCAAGATACCAGCTACCGGTAGACTTATAAATGCGGGCTTTCATTACTACGAAGATAGTACAGGGGCTGCGGATAGTAAGTAAAATATACGGGTAACTGGGAATGAAAATTTGCGAAACATTAACCATTTTATTTCCCAAAACAGGTATCTAGCCAAGGGAAGGCCGTTAAAATCAATATCTTCGCAACGTATGGAAAAATTCGCGCATGACACAGTAATGCCCTACGAGTCAAGCCCCCTTGAAAAGAAGGAGCAGGTAGCCGGTATGTTCAATGATATAGCTCACCGCTACGACTTTCTCAACCGACTATTGAGCGGAGGGATTGATGTTTATTGGAGAAAAATAGCACTCACGCAGTTAAAACAACTGCAACCCCAAAAAATACTCGATGTTGCTACTGGCACAGCAGAGGTGGCGATTATGGCCAATAAAATGCTGGCACCCAAACAAATAATAGGAGTAGATATTTCGGAAGGCATGCTAGCACTCGGTCGGGAAAAAATTAGCAAACTAGGCATCAGCGATGTTATTACTTTAGAAACTGGCGACAGTGAGCAGCTTCGGTTTACCGATGATGAATTTGATGCTATAACAGTGGCTTTTGGTGTAAGAAATTTTCAACGACTGCTGCAAGGTTTACAAGAGATGCGTCGGGTATTAAAGCCTGGGGGCAAATTGGTAGTGTTAGAGTTTTCTAAGCCTTCTGGATGGGGCATCAAGCAATCTTATCAACTGTATATGCGATATGCCACCCCTTTGGTAGGAAAATGGTTTTCGAAAAATCGGAATGCTTATGAATACCTAAACAATAGTGTGCAGGCATTTCCGGAAGGAGAAAAATTTTTACAAATCATGCGCGAAGCAGGATTTAGTAACCCTCATCTGAAAAAACTTAGTTTCGGAATATGTACTATTTACTGCGGAAGCAAGTAATCATTCCGGTTTTTCTACTCCTCTCTATGGGTTCATCCGTTCAAGCCCAATTTATGAAGGAGATTTATCGTCCTTATCACGACGATCTGGTTTACTATTTTGGATTATCCCTAGGCTATAACAGCACCTATTTACAATTCAACAAATCACCTCTTTTTTTGCAATCAGATAGCATTGTGATTGCAGAACCCGGCAAAAGTGGTGGCGTAACCATGGGTTTGCTGGCTACTGCTCGTTTGAATGATCATTTTCAATTTCGCATCAATCCTCAATTGGTGATTGGTGGCTCCAGGGCCATTTCTTATACTTTAAAAACGCCTGGATTGGGCGAGGGGCTATTTCAAAAACAAACCTTACCCTCTACCATAGTAAGTTTCCCCTTTCAACTAAAATTCAATTCCGACCGTATTCAAAATTTCAGAACCTATATGATGATAGGATTGAAGTACGATATCGATTTGTCTAGCAATTCAACTGCCAGAAATTCTGAAGACCTAATCAAATTGAAACGAACAGACTATGGGTATGAATTGGGATTAGGGTTCAATTTTTATTTGCCCTTTGTAACTATTTCGCCGGAAATCAAATTCAGCAATGGACTTGCTAATTTACATCAAACAGATCCCGGACTAAAATATTCGAATGTATTAGAGAAAATTTTTTCTCGGATGATTGTATTTTCAATTCACTTTGAGGACTGATTCAATAATTATAGCTGAATTGCCCTTTTCACTTAGTATTTTTAACTGTAAAATGTTTACCCAATGAATAGCTATTTGATAAAAAATGCCCTGATTGTAAATGAAGGAAAAAAAATAGCAGGTGACTTACTGATTCGGAATGGAAGGATAGAAAAAATTGGGGGCATTATAGAAAGAAAAGAAGCCATTGTAGAGATAGCTGCAGAAAATCAGTGGTTGTTACCGGGCGTAATTGACGACCAGGTTCATTTTAGAGAGCCCGGATTAACTCATAAAGCCACCATCTATTCAGAATCGAAGGCAGCCATAGCTGGAGGGGTAACCAGTTTTATGGAAATGCCAAATACGGTTCCGCCTGCATTTACACACGAATTATTAGAAGCAAAGTATGCATTTGGAAAGGAAAGTTCGTTAGCCAATTATTCTTTTTATATGGGTACTTCCGGTAATAATCTAGAGGAAGTACTAAACACCAATTACCGAAAGCAGGATATCTGTGGTGTAAAAATTTTTATGGGATCTTCCACCGGTAATTTACTGGTAGATGACCCATTGATATTGGAAAGAATTTTTGAAGGTTCGGAGTTGCTGATTGCAACGCATTGTGAAGAGGAGCGAATGATTAAAGCGAACCTAGCAGCGATTAAAGAAAGAAAAACTGTATTAGAACCGTCCGACCATCCTGTAATACGAGATGCTGCGGCTTGTTTTGAATCTTCTTTTAAAGCCATTCAGCTTGCGAAAAAGCATGATGCCCGTCTGCATATTTTACACATCACTTCCGCAAGAGAATTGCAACTTTTCGGCAATATGCTTCCGTTGGAAGATAAAAGAATAACGGCTGAAGTTTGTGTACATCACCTGCATTTTACTGCCGACGATTATGCAAGATTGGGTAATCAGATAAAGTGTAATCCTGCTATTAAGTCAGCTGAAAATAAAACAGCCCTATGGGATGCTTTATTAGACGACCGGCTGGATGTGATAGCAACGGATCATGCCCCCCATACCTGGGAAGAAAAATCAGGTGACTATGAACACGCGCATGCAGGCTTACCCCTGATTCAGCATGGATTGCCCCTGATGCTAGATTATGTTGCCGCTGGAAAAATTACTGTTGAGCGGGTAGTTGAAAAAATGAGTCATTCAGTTGCCACCTGTTTCCAGATTAAGGATCGGGGCTTTATTAGGGAGGGGTATTTTGCAGATGTGATTTTGGTAAATTCTAACGAACCGTTTACAGTTTCCCGTTCAAATATAATGTACAAGTGTGGCTGGAGCCCATTTGAAGGCCATCGTTTTGGATCGAAGGTTTCGCAAACTTTTGTAAATGGCAGGTTGGTTTATGGAAAAAACGGGTTTGATGAATCTGTAAAGGGAATGCGGCTACAATTCAACCGATAATCGGGTTAGGTGAAGGAAATATTGGTTGTATCGGCTATATTACAGGCGGAATCAGTTACCCAATGCTAGCAGATAAAACTACCCAAACCGACTTATCGATTTTTCATCCCGATATGGAGCAATCGGTTTTCCACCATTTGAATTTTACTCAAACCAATGCCGGTAGAGATTTTTTACGGGATCTCTTGTCTCAACCTCTCAGAACCATACCTGCTATTGAAAACACCCAACAAACCATCCGCCAACTAGGAGAAGTTATAGATCAATGGCCGGTTAGTATTTCTAATGGCACATTGATGGTTTTGGAAAAATTTTATGATACCCCTATTGATAAATTACCTAAAAATCCAGGTTTTATTGGTGGATGGTATTATAGAATTACATCGCCAACCGATTATTCGTTAACAAAATATACAATAGAGCATACCATTGATTTTACGAATGGAATGGCGAATCTGCTTCTTTTGATAAAAGATGCTGAAAGCAGTTTTTTGAAAACCTGGTATGAACGAATAAAAAAGCTACTACAGCG
The DNA here is from genome assembly GCA_903899675.1 of uncultured Bacteroidota bacterium. Classification (GTDB taxonomy): domain Bacteria; phylum Bacteroidota; class Bacteroidia; order Chitinophagales; family Chitinophagaceae; genus Sediminibacterium. Next base: position 3,926 of record CAIUKP010000358.1, read on the forward strand.
GGACGAAATTGGGCAGCTACTCAGTACAAATAAAAAGCAACTATCCTTAGAGGATGTATTGTATTTCGGAAATTTTATTAGGGATACATACAAGCAGGCGATTCTAGAAATGATAGAAATTTATTTCAGATTGGATGCTTATATGAGTATGGCAATTGCCGGCCAAAAATGGGGATTAAGTTTCCCGGTTATTACCGAAAGCGATGAGCCGATGTTCGAAGCAAGGGGGCTGTTTCATATTTTGCTGCCAGTTCCGGTGCCCTATGATGTACTGATGAACAAAGCGGGAAACTTTATTTTTCTAACGGGCGCAAACATGGCAGGAAAAAGTACATTCATTAAGGCGGTTGGGATTTCTGCATATCTGGCGCATATAGGCATGGGAGTGCCTGCAAGTGAAATGAAAATAAGTTTACTCGATGGCATTTTAAGTAATATTCAAATC
>CAIUKP010000359.1 GCA_903899675.1 uncultured Bacteroidota bacterium
GCACAACGAAAAGGGTTGAATCTATTTTTCCGTTTTCTGCTAATAGTACTTTGCCACGATAGCTTAAACTATCGAGTTTTTTTCCGGTAGAAAAGGTATAGGTAAAATCCCTAGCGATATTGCTTTCATTTACATCCCGAATAGATTCTCCGAATTGGAAGGTATAAGTAGTGTTATCCCGGAGTGTATCTTTAATTTTTATGGTTACATTTCTCAGTTTGTAGTCTACCAGCGGCGCAATATTCATGGATGGGTTTACTATCAGGTTTTGTGGAACATCCTGGGCGCTTACATATTCATCGAAGGTGAGGGTAATGAGTGTAGGCTTCACATTTACCGACGAGTCTTTGGGGTTTGCCAGCATCAGCCTAGGTGGTAGGCTATCTCGTAAACCACCCCCTGGAGGTATTATATTGGCGCAAGACCCCATCATTAGCCAGGTGGCCAGCAGGGGCAATAAGCCTAAAAAAAGTCCACCACTTATGGCAGAAAAAATTTTCTTCATGTGGGGCAAAGGTAACCCTAAATATATTTATCAGTTGTTTATCCGGCACGTAAAAATTCGGGTTTATTTACTGTGCTTTCAGAAACCTTTTTTTACATGAACTTATTGGCCCAATGGGTGTTATAAGTATATATAAATACCCAATGTCTAAAACCTATACACTTAACACCGTTCTTTCAATACCCGTATCACTCGATGATGCCTGGGAGTTTTTTAGTCGCCCCGATAACCTGCAAACCATTACGCCACAGCACCTGGGTTTTCAGATTCGTTCTAAACACCATGGATCGTTCATGTATCCCGGACAAATCATTGAGTATACCGTAAAGCCTGTATTGGGTATCCCCTTGTATTGGATGACGGAGATTACGCATGTTGCCGACAAAAAATATTTTGTAGATGAACAGCGCTTTGGCCCTTATAGCTTATGGCATCATCAGCACCACTTTAAAGCAATAGAGGGGGGGGTTGAGATGAAGGATATTGTGCATTATAAATTGCCCCTTTGGTTCTTGGGCGACATAGCCCACAGCTTATTTGTTCGGTCGCAATTGGAACATATTTTTCAATACCGCACACAACAAGTAGAAGCCCTTTTTGGGAAGTGGGAACACCGATGATACCCTCGTTCTGCTATTTCAGTTCCGTAAGCGGACTTACATTATTTCCCCGGTCGATGGTAACAACGAAAGTCCGGCTACCCTGGGTTTCGGGGTACTGACTGAGTTGCAACAAAATTTGTTTTTGTAAGGGGAATACTTTTATAAGCTGCGCATTAATGAACTTTGCCTCTTTTGCAAGTGGAGTAACTAATAATGCCAATCCCCGTATATTTTCATTGCCGGTATAGGTAATCTGGTATTCGCCAACGCCCTTCTTTTCAATTTTGGGTTGGTCTGGACTACTATCATCAATCCAGGGCATAGGGGGAACTAGGGCTGGGTAGTGATAATAATTATTTTTCAAACTGTCGCTCCATCCATTTGGGTTTGTTTCGAATGATTTACTGCTGAAAAATACACTGCCCTGTGTGGTAGGATAGCCCCGGAGTTCTCTGATTTGTGCCGGCAACTCATTTGGGTTTTTCCATGCGGAGTTACTTCCAGCGCGGTAAAAACCATGACCAATATATACATTCTTTCCATAACTATAATCGTTCCACCATTTTAGTAACGTAGAATAGTCGGCTGCTGCATGTCCATGCTCCCAATACAATTGGGGAACCACATAATCTATCCAGCCTTTTTGCAGCCATAAAAGGATATCGGCATACAAATCGTCGTAATTGGTTTGCCCGGCAGTAGTATTACTTCCCATGGGATCTTTCGATTGGTTGCGCCAAACACCGAAAGGACTGATGCCAAATTTTACCAAAGGATTTACTTCCCGGATAGCGTCGTGCAGGTTTACAATGATGCTGTCGCAGTTGCTTCTTCTCCAGGCGTCTTTTGAAAGGCCATTGCCAAATTGTTGGTATGTTTTTTCGTCGGGAAATTCTTTTCCCGCAATTCGGTAAGGATAAAAATAGTCATCCATATGAATGGCATCCAGGTCGTACCGGCTTACCAGATCTTTCACAACGGCAACAGTATGTTTTCTTACTTCGGGAAGTCCGGGGTTGAAATATTTTTTATCTCCATACACCAAAAACCATTCGGGGTGGGTTTTTGTGGGATGATTGGGTGCGATGGATGACTTAACCATATTAAATACAGCCCGATAAGGGTTTAGCCAGGCATGAAACTCCATACCCCTTTTATGGGTTTCGGTAATCATAAACGTGAGTGGATCGTAATAAGGATCTGGCGCTAAACCCTGCATGCCGGTAAGGTATTCGCTCCATGGCTCAAGTTTTGAAGGATAGAGCGCATCACCCGCTGGCCTGATTTGCATCAAGATAGCATTCATGCCATTTCTTTGGTGCATGTTAAGCAGTTCAATAAAACTCGCTTTCTGCTCTTCTACTGTAAGATTTTTGCTTTTTGGCCAGTCTATATTTTCAACACTGGCTACCCAAACACCCCTGAATTCATAGTTGGGGTTAGAATATTGGGCTTTTGCCGAAAAGGTAAATATCACTAACAGAAATGGGAGGGCGCAGCGGAAAAGAGGGGAGATACATTTCATAGAAAACAAAGGTACCAAATTTGCACAAACCTTATTGCTCCCAAACCTTTAACCCTTCGCTGCAATTAGAGCAGATATCAATATTTTTTCGGCCGTTTGTGAGTTGATTCCTGAAATCCCGGTAGGCTTCACTTTGCCAGATTTCCCGGAATGATTGGGTTTGCAGATTACCCAAACGATGGGTAGCATCTTTATCAAAACAACAGGGTACTACCAGTCCATCCCAGGTAATTACATTGGCATGCCAGAGTTTCCAGCATTGATTGCGTAAGCCACTTTTTACCTGCCGGTTGCCTGCTGCATCCTGCTTGTAGCGGCTATATTTATCGATGGTGGGTATCAGCTGATGTGGATCATTTTCATAATCATAAACCTGCGCGGTTTTAAACCGAACCTGATCTACACCTATTTCCTTACCGATTTTACGGATATCATCCAACTGATGCTCATTGGGCTTAACCACCAGAAACTGGAAAAAAATAAAGGGGGTTCGGCTTTTTAGTTTCTTTTTCCAGTAAACTATCCGTTGGGTACCTTCCAGTACTTTGTTCAGTTGCCCCCCTACCCGGTATTGTTCATATACATCTTGGGTGGTACCGTCAATGGAAATAATTAGCCTATCCAGACCACTTTCTACGGTTTCCCTTGCTTTTTCGTCGGTTAGGTAGTGCGCATTGGTAGAAGTAGCGGTATATATGCCCTTTTGATGGGCAAATTGTACCATTTTTAAAAAATCCGGATTCAGGTAGGGTTCTCCCTGAAAATAGAATATCAGGTAAAGCAGATCCTTATGCAGATCGTTGATAGTGCGACTGAAAAAATCGTTGTTCAGCATTCCTGTGGGTCGGGTAAAAGCCCGCAGTCCGCTTGGGCATTCCGGGCAGCGCAAATTGCAAGAAGTGGTGGGCTCAAAAGATACAGAAATGGGCATACCCCACTGAATCGGCTTTCCGGTAAGCCGAGTTATTTGGAAAGAGCCATACACCCGGGCCGCATTCCAAAGTTTTCGAAAAGTGAGTTTAGACAATAGATTTACACTATCCGTCCAGTTAACATACAACATCCCGTAAAAATACTATTATCAGCCGAAACCCCGATTTCTGTTTAGGAATGGGCATTAGCAACCTGCTTACTAACCGGCAGCCCTATTGAAAAAAGCCTAGTTTTTGTTGCAATAATAGTATTCGAGGGGAAGCGATAAAAAAGGCATAAATTGTGTATATGACAATTCATCCTGATAATTCAACCTGTCAAAACTGCAACCAGCGTTTTAACTCGATTTTTTGTAAGGCGCATGAAGACCATATTAATCAGATTAATGAGCAAAAGATTTGTAATGTGTATAAAAAAGGCCAGACCCTTTTTAATGAAGGTTCTCATCCCTTTGGTGTTTTTTGTGTGAGTGATGGAAAAATTAAAATGTCGCATTTAGGGGATGATGGGAAAGAGCAAATTATTCGTTTGGTAAAAGCAGGAGATATCCTCGGTTACAGGGCCTTATTAAGCGGAGAAAGATACAGCGCTAGTGCAGAGGCTTGGGAAGACACCCAAGTATGTTTTATTCCCCGCGATTTATTTGTGAAAATTCTGAAGCTGGATAGCAACCTGGCTTTTGAGATGATGAAATTATTGAGCGATGAGTTGCATCGGGCAGAAGTAAAACTTACCCACCTTGCCCAAAAGCCCATTCGGGAGCGACTAGCAGAAACCCTGTTGTTTATCAAAGAAACCTATGGCTACGAACCCGACGGCGTAACGCTGAATGTGCGATTATCCCGAGAAGATATTGCCAATCTCGTGGGAACCGCTACAGAATCGGCAATCCGCTTGTTAAGTGAGTTTAAAAAAGACGGAATGATTGACCTGGAAGGGAAAAAGATAAAAATCATGCAGCCCAAAGAGCTGTTACGAACAGCGAATATTCAAGATTAAGACCAGCACTGGCTTAAATTACTACCCATTTTTTAACGAGGCATTCCTGTAAAGGTGATAAAAGTCATTTAATTATATGAATGTTATCATTTACTTGCCCGCTGATGTAAAATAATTTTACATCCAAATTCTAGGGCATGGAATCCAGCATTTGGAACATACAATTGGGGGATCAGATTCCGGCATCTTCACTCTGTAAAAAAATAGAGTTGGAATGCCAGCCCGAATTATTAGCCCTTTGCAGTCGGGTTGAAAATTATTTTACACAACATGCGGTTAATGAAATAGACGATCAGCATGTTGAGCTGGTATTTATGCTATTCGGTAAAATGGTTGATGAACTTACCCATCTTTTTTTAAAAGAGAAAGGGCTTATTTATCCGGGTATTCAAGCAAAAGGCTTGCAGTTTGAGTTACAGCCGGCTGTTATTCAGCAAATTCAGCTTACCCAGGAAAAAATTACTGCCTTACTCAACCGGCTAAGGCAATTATTAAACAATTTTCAAATGAAGCCTACCTGGAGTACTGAATGGAAAAATTGCGTGCAAGATTTTTTTCAATTAGAAACCAAAATTCATCAGTGGATATATATAGAACAAAATATGCTGTATCCGCTTTTTTGTCAACCTACTACTTTGCATGAATAACTTGTAGCTAAAGACTCTCTTAAATAGTCTCGGGGGATTGGGGTGAATGTTCTGTTTTGGTAGGGCAAACGTTCCTGTTCTTTCCTTTTTTTCTTTACTGGGCACTTTTATAGGGTGATATTTCAACAATAGGGGCACTTTTTTTATTTATTTATAGTAAATTACTAATTTGTATATTATTGATTTTCATTAAATTAAATAATTAAATCCGATTTTTATGTCATAACACTTTCAATAACAGC
>CAIUKP010000360.1 GCA_903899675.1 uncultured Bacteroidota bacterium
CATTGCGTTGTTCAGGGGTCATTTGCTGACCTCCACCGGGAGGCTGAGCCCATACATTTGTACTAATACCAGCTGTTAGCATCAGTAATAAAAACATCCATTTTTTCATAAAAATTTTATTTAGTAAAGGTAATTTACACCAATTTGTTTAGGGTTGTAATGGCTTATCGGTAAAATGTGCGATTCTGTCGGCAATACCCTGCAAAAAAAACCCGAAGCGCATGGCTTCGGGTTGGGTACAATCAGCTTTACAATAGGATTTTATCTGATAAACAACATTTCCCGGTACTTAGGCAACGTCCAAAGATCATCATCCACTAATTGTTCCAGTTTATCTACGTGGTAACGAATATCATCAAAGAAAGCAGCCTTGATATCTTTATCGTAGGCAATGGCTTTTTCACGGGCATGCTCAATATTATTCGCTTTTTTCCGTGCTTCCACCATTTCGTGCGCTTTGGTATGAATCACCTGAATATGTTTGCTAACGGAAGTTAGAATATCCAGTTGACTATGATAAGCATCTGCTCCCAGGCCGGCTGCTTTCAGTCCATTGATATTGGTGAGCAGTTCATTCTGATAACGGATGGCAGCAGGCAGAATATGGTTGATGGCTAAATCTCCCATAATTCTGGATTCAATCTGCACCTTCTTGGTATACTTCTCCAGTTCAATTTCGTGGCGGGCTTCTAGTTCTTGGTGGGTATATACGCCGTTAGACTCGAATAAATGTTTGGCTTTTTCAGTAACCATGGCATCCAAGGCAAGTGGTGTTGTTTTTACATTGGGTAAACCTCTGCGGGCAGCTTCATCGTGCCACTCTTGGCTGTAACCATCACCTTCGAACAATACTTTTTTGCTTTCAACAATATAGCGTTGAATAACCTGCATGATGGCTATTTCTTTTTTATCGCCTTTCTCTATCAATGCATCAACATCCAATTTAAATTTTTTCAGGGTGTCGGCCATGATGGTGTTGAGAACCGTCATAGAAATCGCACAGTTGGCAGAAGAACCTACCGCTATAAATTCGAACTTATTACCAGTAAATGCAAAAGGTGATGTACGGTTGCGATCTGTGTTATCCAACATCAGTTCTGGAATGCTGCGATGTAAATCTAATTTCAAAATCGCTTCATCCTGTTCGTCGAATTTAGTGCTAACACGGGTTTCAACATCGGCCAAAACTTTTGCCAGATATTGACCTACAAAAACCGAAATAATGGCGGGCGGAGCTTCGTTAGCACCCAAACGATGGTCGTTGGGTTCTGAGGCAATAGACGCCCGCATAATATCTGCATTATCATGAACCGCTTTAATAATGTTCACAAAGAAAGTGAGGAACATTAAATTGGTTTTCGGTGTTTTACCGGGTGCCAGCAAATTCACACCGGTATCGGTTGCCATACTCCAGTTATTATGTTTACCACTTCCATTGATGCCGGCAAAAGGCTTTTCGTGCAGCAACACCACCAATTGATGGCGACGGGCTACTCGAGTCATAATATCCATCAGTAGAGTATTGTGATCTACGGCTATATTCACTTCTTCAAAAATAGGGGCACACTCAAACTGTGAAGGAGCTACCTCGTTGTGGCGGGTACGAAGCGGAATACCTAATTTATATGATTCCTGCTCAAAGTCGCGCATGAAAGCATAAACTCGCTCGGGAATGGAACCAAAATAATGATCTTCTAATTGCTGTCCTTTAGCTGGGGCTGCACCGAATACAGTTCTACCACACTGAACAAGATCGGGTCTTGCATGTGCCAGGCGCTCGTCAATTACAAAATATTCCTGCTCCCATCCCAACGTAGCAGTAACCTTGGTAACATTTTTATCGAAGTAATTACAAACTTCCACGGCAGATTTATTCAATGCCTCCAAAGCCTTAAGAAGGGGTGCTTTATAATCAAGGGACGCTCCTGTATAGGAAATAAATATGGTAGGTATGCAAAGGGTTTTTCCCGATCCGATTTCCATGATAAAGGCAGGGGAAGAGGGATCCCAGGCCGTATATCCGCGAGCTTCAAAAGTTGCCCGTAAGCCGCCGCTTGGGAAAGAAGACGCATCCGGCTCTTGCTGAATCAGCGCAGCGCCATCAAATTCTTCAATAGGCGTGCCATCTCCCTTTAAAGTAAAAAATGAATCATGTTTTTCCGCCGTTGTTCCAGTTAAAGGTTGAAACCAGTGGGTATAGTGGGTAACGCCTTTACTTTCTGCCCAAGCTCGTAAGCCATTGGCAATTTGATTTGCCACACTCCGATCTATTTTTTTACCACCCCGAACACTCGTTTGTAAACTCTTATACCCCTCATCACTTAAATATTGACGAGCAGTTTTTAAAGTGAACACACTTTCATTAAAAATTCCGGTAATTTTTAAATTTGGGGTAACCACGGGCCCACCCTGATCGGCCGAAATGGTTTCGATGGCGTTGAAGCGTAAAGACATAAAAGAGGTTTGTTTGAAACA
>CAIUKP010000361.1 GCA_903899675.1 uncultured Bacteroidota bacterium
CCATACACAAGGTTATGGGTGCAAGATAATCTGATTCAGCGAATAGCAGAAAATTGAGAAGCGGTTAGGCCTAGATAAAAATCTTCAGTATGTAAAAGATAATACATGCCAGCAATGCGGAAATGGGAATGGTTAATATCCAGGCCCAGAGTAGGTTAACGGTAACACCCCATCTTACTGCACTTAGGCGTTTGGTAGCGCCTACGCCAATAATGGAACCGGTGATGGTATGGGTAGTGGAAACGGGTATTTTAAAATGCTCGGTAAGAAAAAGGGTGATGGCACCTGCTGTTTCTGCAGCTACTCCTTCTAAGGGGGTTACTTTGGTGATGCGGGTTCCCATGGTTTTTACAATTTTCCATCCGCCGCTCATCGTACCTAGGCCAATACATAAAAAGCTAATAACAGGTACCCAAGGGTAGGCTTCTACAAACTGATTAAAATCCATATGCACCCCCCGGCTTTTTTCGTAAAATATAGTAGCTGCTCCAATAATACCCATCACTTTTTGCGCATCGTTGCCGCCGTGACCAACGCTAAAAGCGGCAGAAGATACCAGCTGTAATCTTTTAAACCATCCTTCGGCTTTATAGGGATTGGATCGTTTGCATATATGCACAATCAGAATAGTGATAAAGAAGGCAATCACCATTCCAATAAGTGGGGCAATAAAAATGAACAGAAAAGTAGGAATTACTTTTACATAATTGATAACGTCTACGCCTGCCGCACTAAAACCATGTGCATTGGTAAGTGCAGCACCCACAAATCCGCCCATCAATGTGTGTGAAGAACTAGATGGGATTCCGAACCACCAGGTAATCAGGTTCCAGATAATGGCAGCAATAATACCGGCTAAAATTACCTGTAGGGTAATAAATTCAGGATTTACCCATTTGGCAACGGTATTTCCGATACCAAACTCTTTAAACACATATTTCGCCATAAAGAAAGCCGCAAAGTTGAATATGGCTGCCCAAACCACTGCCTGAAAGGGAGTTAAAACCTTAGTAGAAACAATCGTAGCAATTGCATTGGCGGCATCATGAAATCCATTGATATAATCAAAAATAAAGGCCAGTACAATAATAATAATCAGGAGAGTGAGCATATATTACTTTTTTGGAAAACAGCAACCCATTCAATTGCCACTTCGGGCATTAGGCATACTTAATAATAATGGATTCAATCACATTGGCAGCATCTTCACATTTGTCGGTGGCAATTTCCATTACCTGATATATTTCCCGCTTTTTGATAACCTCTTTAAAATCGTTTTCCTGCTGAAACAACAGCTCGATACTCATATCAAAAACATCATCTGCCTGGTTTTCGATGCTGTTTACCTTTACCATGGCTTCCATCATTTCCCGTAAATTTTTCATATCCCTAAGGCCCAGTACTGCTTTGCGAATTTCTTGTGATCCATGAAGTATCAATTCGGCCATTTTCTGGATACCGGTATCATTTGGGTTAACATTGTAAAAATTGATTTTCTTAGAAGAAGCATAAATGTAATCACAGATATCGTCTAATGCACTAGCCAAATAGTGAATATCTTCCCGATCGAATGGCGTGATAAAGTTCCGACCTAACTCGGTAAAAATCCGATGTGTATTTTCGTCGTTTTTATGTTCTAGGTCCTCAATATGTGCTTGGATAGATGCGCGCTTATTTGGGTCTGGCTCACTCACCATTTCTTTCAGCTTAATTGCCATTTCTAGTACTTTATCTGCAACCGCCTCAAATAGTTCGTAAAACACTTTGTTTTTGGGCATAAACAGATTTCCAAAATTATTAAGACGCATAAGGGAGCAATTTTTTGTAAAAGTATGGTTAACAATTGGTGACAGGCTGCAATCCGTAAATTTAATGATTGTTTAATATTCTAG
>CAIUKP010000362.1 GCA_903899675.1 uncultured Bacteroidota bacterium
ATTAACTTTATCTGGTGCAATATTAAATGTTACTAGTGCAACTCTTACTGGATTTTCATATTTATCATCTACAGTTGCCAATACATTTTCAGCCTTACAAACTTTTACGAATGGTTTATCAGTTACTGGTTCAACTTTAAGTGCAAAAGATATATCAGCAAATGGGTTAATTACCGCAGCTGGTGGTTTAACGGTTCCATCAAGTTCTACATTAAATGTTACTGGTGCAACTCTTACTGGATTTTCATTTTTATCATCTACCGTTGCCAATACATTTTCAGCTTTACAAACTTTTACCAATGGTTTATCAGTTACTGCAGATGGCTTTCAAAAAACAACGGATAATAATGATTTGTACTTTTTTGTAATGGAAAAAGATGCCACTTCTCAATTATATGGTTCGTTTTTTGGTCAAAGCGGCGGGTATGGCGAACATGTGGATGGTGGTACCAGTAGATTCGACAGAAATGGGGTAATATATCAATCTCTATGTGCCAACTGTGGGGGATCTTCCAGTGCCCGATTCCCTACTACTCCGGGAGTATGGGCGCCAAATAATGGAACCCTTAATGGTTGTAATTTAGCAGCTGTAAAAATTGCATTTAATCTTGCTGGCATTGCTGCCGCTATCAGAACCAGTATTGATGGGGTAGTTCGTGATACTAGTGGTTGTGTACCTATGGCAGTTGATTTTACAGATACCCTAGCTATGGGTAAACAATACATTTGGGATTTTAATGATGGTTCACCCCCACTTATCACCAATGGTCCTTCCGCCTCTCATACATTCAACACTGCCGGAATTTATAAAGTTAAATTAATTGCTGTAGATTCTAGTTCTTGCAATATTGCCGATTCGGCCTTTATCAATTTGCGGGTGAGAAACGACAAGGCAGATTTATCTTTTGTAGAAGCTAAGTTGCCCCCTTGCGCATCCCTTGCTTTTCAATTTACCAATACCAGTTCTGCTTCAAAGCCATTTGCGAGTAATAGTTTTCGGTGGGATCTGGGTGATGGAACCGTATTTACCAGTGGAAAAAATTCTTTTAATCATACCTATACGGCACCGGGAACTTATCAAGTTAAAATGGTATTAATTGATACCAACTATTGCAATGAGCCCGACAGCATTGTAAAGCAAATTCGCATTGCTGCCAATGTAAAAGCGCAGTTTAAAACGCCTGCTCAGGGATGTGTGCCTTATGATGCATTTTTCGAAAACACCTCTTTAGGTGGGCAAACTTTTATCTGGAATTTTGGAGATGGGAGTCCTCTCAATAATCAAGTTAGTCCAACCCATCTATATGCAACTACAGGTAATTATACGGTTACCTTAATAGCGGTAGATGCTGCTACCTGCAATATTTCAGATACCAATACTTTTACCTTGCGAGTAGAACCGGTACCACAGTCGGGTATCGATATTAATCCCAACCCAACACCAACTAATGAGCCGGTAAACTTTGTTAATTTAAGTGCCAACGCCAGCAGATATAAATGGTTGTTTGGGGATGGTTTTAGTTTAGAAACCGTTCGCAAGGATACGGTTGTAAAGCATTTGTATAATGCTTCTGAAACCTACAATGCCTGTTTGGTTGCATTTAACCCGGCCGGATGTTCGGATACCGTCTGCATAAATGTTGCAGTAACGGTAGTGCCGGGAGTAGAAGTGCCCAATGCTTTTTCTCCTAATGGAGACGGGCGAAACGACCGGATTTATGTGAAAGGGTTTGGACTGGCAAAAATCAGCTGGAAAATTTATAACCGTTGGGGAGAGTTGGTTTTCTTTACCAATAATTATTTAGAGGGATGGGATGGAACGTCTAATGGAAAATTGCAACCCCAGGATGTTTACCATTATGTGGTGGAAGTTGAATTTTCGGATGGTAAAAAGGGAACTAAAAAAGGAGATATCACATTATTACGATAATGAAAAAAATAAAAATTCTGCTATTACCCGTGTTGTTTGGGATGCTTTCTATAGAAGCATGGGGGCAGGATTTGCATTTTTCTCAATACTATAATGCACCCATGTTGGTGAACCCTGCTAATACCGGGTTTAATCCTGATTTTGATTTCCGGGCAGGGGTTAATTACCGAAATCAGTGGGCGAGTGTGGGTACGCCCTATAAAACTATGTCGGCTTGGGGCGATACCAAATTATTGAGTAATCGCCTCGAAAATGGTTGGATTGGTTTGGGAGGAATGTTATGGAAAGATCAGGCGGGAACGGGAAGTTTAACCGGAACCACCGGAATGCTTTCACTTGCGTATCATCAAATGTTGGGATACAATAGTTTACTCAGTGGGGGATTTTCAGTAGGCTATACGCAAAAAAGGATTGATGTAACCAAACTTACTTTTGATGATCAATGGAATGGTGTTTTTTTTGATGCCAATATTCCAACCTTCGAACCTTTTGCTTCCAATCAGGTTTCGTATGTAGATCTGCAGGCAGGTATCAATTATGCCTATTTTGCTTCTGAGAATTTCTATTTTAATGCTGGGGTAAGTGTAATGCATATCAACACTCCCCGGGAAACTTTTTTTGATGCGAGTATATCCAATAATGAAATCAGCCGTCGGTATAATATTTTTTTAAATGCAAGTTTTAAGGTGGTAGATACCTGGATTCTAAATCCCAATATATATGTAAGTATGGTTGGCAATTCCCGCGAGATATTGGCCGGCATCAATGCTAATAGAGATTTGGGCGATAATGGAGCTCGTCAGTTGATAATGGGAGTTTATTATCGAAATAATGATGCTATTATTCCGCTGTTTGGGTATCAGATAAATGATTTGAAAATGACGTTTAACTACGATGCTACCATTTCATCTTTAAGCAAGAGCAATCTAACCAGAGGTGCCTATGAAATTTCTATCGTAAAATCGGGCATTTTCCCTTCTAGTCAGGGACGACAAACCCGATGCCCCTCCGTTTCTTTCTAGTGGCTGGCTGAAAAGATAAATATGGGTTAACCCACCATTATTTTTATCTTGCAGCACAAACGGACATTATGAAATATAATCCGATAAATCCGGCCTTATTCATTACCAACCGAAAGCGCTTTGTAAAGGAAATGCTGCCCAACAGCATTGCTGTTTTTGTAAGTAATGATGAATGGCCCTATAACGGAGATGCCCTGCACCCATTTAAGCAGAACAGTAATATTATCTGGCTGAGTGGTATTCCGCAAGAGCAAACCATGGTGATTCTTTTTCCGGACTGTCCGGATCCAAAATACAGAGAAGTGCTGGTATTAACTCGCCCAAACGAGCTAAAAGAAAAATGGGATGGTAAGCGATTTCGTGCAAAAGAAGCAATCGAAATTTCCGGAATGGCTACGATTGTTTGGTTGGATACCCTTGAGCCTTTGTTACAAAGCTGGATTCATCTGGCAGACCATATTTACTTAGATTCAAATGAAAACGATCGAAAAGCCACTGAAATTCGCAGTCATGAATATCGTTTCCTAGATAAAATCAAGTCGGCCTATCCTTTGCATCAGTATCATCGGTCGGCCAAGATTTTAAAAAAGCTTCGCGCCATTAAAACACCTTATGAGATTGAGCTGGTGCAACACGCGATAGATATTACCGGAAAAACTTTCGAGCGATTGATGAAGTTTATTCGCCCAGGGGTGCATGAATATGAAATTGAAGCAGAAATTTGGCATTCCTTTTTGCAAAATCGGGCCAGTGGGCCTGCGTATCATAGTATCATTGCTTCAGGTGACAATGCTAGAACCCTTCATTATATTAGCAATAATGCCGTATGTAAATCGGGTGATTTGGTATTGATGGATTTTGGGGCAGAATATGCGCATTATTGTGCCGACCTTACCAGAACGGTTCCGGTTAGTGGAAAATTTACGCCTCGTCAAAAGCAAGTGTATAATGCCTGTTTACACTTGCATAACTATGCAAAATCATTGTTAAAGCCCGGTATTACTATTGTAGATTATACCGACAAAGTGGGCAAAGAAGCTACCCGGGAATTTATTAAAATCGGATTATTAACTAAGGCAGCTGTAAAGAACGAAGATCCTGAACAACCCTTGTATCGAAAATATCTGTACCATGGCATTTCTCATCATTTGGGATTAGACGTGCATGATTTAGGTACCCGAACCGCCCCAATTCAAGGGGGTATGTTATTCACCGTTGAGCCCGGAATTTACATTGAAGAAGAGCATATGGGTGTGCGCATAGAGAATAACTGTTGGATAACCAAAAATGGACCGGTAGATCTGATGAAAAAGATCCCGATTACGGTGGATGAGATTGAAAGATGTATGAAGCATTCAAAATAGTTGCATGAAACAAATACCCAATATATTTACCCTCCTCAACCTGCTATTGGGTTGCATGGCTTTGGTTTGTTTGTTACAGCCAGGAATAACCATTCAAGCGGATGAGTATGCTCAAAATGTAGTGATTTTACCGGAAAGAATGGTGTGGGCCTCTTGCCTGATTGCGGCTGCTGCTGTTGTTGATTTTTTAGATGGGATGGTGGCAAGATGGATGAATGCTACCTCCGAAATAGGTGCCCAATTAGATTCGCTTTCGGATGTAGTAAGTTTTGGAGTAGCTCCCGGAATGATTGCTTTTCAATTTTTGCGATATTCATTTGCCCAAGAACCTAATGGGTTGGATATTTCAGAAATCTGGTTGCTGCCCGCATTTTTAATCCCAATGGCAGGTGCTTACCGCTTGGCTCGTTTTAATGTTTCGGGTGGAGGCAGCAAGGAATTTACCGGCGTACCAATACCGGCCATTGGTTTATGGCTGGCTTCCTTTCCAATGGTAAATAAGTTTACCTCTTCGGATTGGCAATTTAATTTAATCAGTAATCATTGGTTTTGGTA
>CAIUKP010000363.1 GCA_903899675.1 uncultured Bacteroidota bacterium
CATTCGCGCGAAGGATTAAAAATTACAACATTATGCTTTCAAAAAGGCATAAGTAAAAATTTTCTTCAAATTGAAAATGTAAAAGGGGGCATTGGTTATTTTGTTTCTGACAACTTAAAAAAACAAATTGAGTCCGCCTGGTGCACCGGGATAAGCTTTGAAAAAGTTGGCTCTTAAAAATACCATACCCTAATTTTTAATTGATCTCGAAAAACATAAATTGGGCATATGATGCAGCAATGTTCATAGTTAACAGATGTTGATTTGTACTCCGAAGCGCATAGTCTCCTCCTACGTCGGAAGACTATGCCTTGAAGGAAAAAAAAGTAAAATAATAGTTAACAATTTACATTTTCAGTTGTTACACTAGAAAATTCACTTCATTGTAGGCAGCAATTTTGTGCTTGCGGAAGTCTACTCAAAAACCTAAATACCTTTTTATGGAAAGACGTCAATTTATAGAAAAACTCACCGCTCCGGTAGCAGTTGCCTGTGTAACCTGTATGGGAATGGGTTGCTCCAAATCTAGCAACACGCCCAATAACAATGCACCTGCACCCCCAGCAAACGTGAATTTTACCATCAACTTGAGCAGTCAGTTGACCACAATTGGATCTTCTCTTTCACAAAATGGGGTGGTAGTGGTAAGATTGGCAGCTGCCAATGTTTCAGGATCTTTCGTTGCAGTGCAAGAATCTTGTACACATCAGGGTACCTCGATTGCGTTTTTTGCCAGTTCAAATACATTCATTTGTCCCAACCACGGTGCAATTTTTAATACTTCGGGCTCCAATGTAGGTGGGCAATCTACCTCTGCCTTAAAAGTATATGCAGTGGCAGTAAGCGGAACTACTTTAACCGTTACGGGTTAAACCAGGGGTTCTTGCTGACTTAGGCAGTGAAAGCTACCCAGTCCCCAAATTATATCTGTAGAGTCAATACCAACCACCTTTCTTTCGGGGAAGCAACTGCTGATGATTTCTAATGCCCTCTCATCTTTGGAACATCGAAAAGTGGGTACAATTACATATTTGTTAGCAATATAAAAATTGGCATAAGAGGCAGGCAAACGCTGGTCTTCATATATCACTGGATCGGGCATGGGCAATTCAATAATATCTAGCGAACGCCCATTTGATAAACGCATTTGGCTTAGCTGCTTCAGGTTATGCTGCAGCAGTGCATAGTTTTCATCTTTTGTATTTTCTTCCACTACCGAAAGCACGGTTTGCTCATTTACAAACCGAACGGTATCGTCTATATGTCCATCGGTATCATCCCCTATAATTCCTTCATCCACCCAAAGAATTTGATGTACCCCATAAAAAGCACAAAGAAATGATTCAATTTGTTGCTGATTTAAATGAGGATTTCTGTTTTTATTCAGCAGGCAGGCCGTTGAAGTTAGTAAGGTGCCGGCACCATTAAATTCTACCGATCCACCTTCCATTATAATTCCCGGATGATACACAGGCATATTAAAATGTTGTGCAATGGAAGTGGGTATAACATCATCTAAATCGAAGGGCGGATATTTATTTCCCCAGGCATTATAGCCCCAATCTACTACCACTTTCTTTTGGGGAGCAGATGGATTAATCAGGAATGCGGGTCCATGATCTCTACACCAGGCATCATTGGTAGGATGCAGGAAAAATTCAACATTGGCCAGATTCACATTGGCTTTCTGCAAGTGTTGAATGGCAAATTGTTGCATCGATTCATCTAGTACATTGATGCGCACTTTTTCACTATTTGCCAGATAAAATACGAACTCGCTATAGGGAGCATAAATCGTATCAATTTTTCCGGGCCAACTGGCTTCTTTATGGGGCCAGCTGAGCCAGGTAGCTTCATGGGGGGCAAATTCGGCGGGAAAATAGTATCCGGCTTGCTGAGGGGTATTCGTTGGAAACATACGGCTACAACTAGATTATTTAGGCTTCGCAAAATCGAACACTAACTGACAAAATACTTTCACGCCATCATCTAACTTACTATCATCTAACATAAAATCAGGCGTATGATGTGGGAATGCCTGTTGGGCAGACAATGCAGGAATTTTTGCTCCGAGGAACATTAAAAAAGAGGGGGCTTTGGTACCATAAAATGAAAAA
>CAIUKP010000364.1 GCA_903899675.1 uncultured Bacteroidota bacterium
GCGCGCTTGACCTTCGGATCGGGGACTGGGTGCGGGTGCAACGGGCCGGTGGGGTGATTCCGGCAATCCTTGGCAATGATTATGGCGATGCCGATAAATATCCCCTTGGGAATATTCTGTGCGGGCTTTTTTACTTCACTGCCAAAATTGATGGTTTGCTGATAGCCTCCATAAGTAAAACAAACCGCTATCAGACTGGCCCCTAAACTTTTTATCCAGGACATCCAACCCGAAGCAGCTTCAGTGGTAGCCGATGCGGTTACAGCCGGTATGGCAGCTCCCTGATGAGGGAATAAAAGCGCCAGTATCAATACCCCAATCATACTAATCTTAATAATCATCAAGATATTCTGCGCCCGCGAACTCATAGACAAACCCCGCAAATTGATAAAATAAAACAGGATAATGGCTGCACAACTGATTAAGGCCTTATCAATATCCGTCCAGGCAATGCCGGGGAATAATTTAGTGATATATCCACTCCCAATCAATGCTACTCCGCTAAGGCTGGCCGCATTGCTGATTAATATGATACAGTTGATAGCAAATGCAATACTGGGATGATAGGCATACGAAAATATTTTATAATATCCGCCGGTAACCGGATACCGACTACCAATTTCCGCATAGGTGAGTGCGCCACATAAAGCAATGAGTCCGCCCAAAATCCAGGCAGCAAAATATACCGAGGGAGTAATGGCAAAACTGGCGCTGGTAGCAGCCGAACGGAATATACCCATGCCAATCACCAACCCCACCACAATCATGGTGAAACTAAATAAATTCAATTGTTGTTTTGCTGCCATTGTAAAAAAGTGTGGGTTAAATATAAGACACTTATCTGAAACCCTTCCTATCCCCTAAAAGTATCGTGCAATTCGGGGTTAATTGGGAAGCCATTGAAATATTGCTACCTTCATATTCCCAATAAATCCCCCAACGGATTATGAATATATCTATCAATGAATTGATTACGGTAAGCTTCACCTTATTTGCAGTAATAGATATTGTAGGATCGGTTCCGTTATTGATTTCGCTGAAAGAAAAAATGGGAGGCATCCGATCTTTTCAGGCTACGTTGATTTCCGGCGCCCTGATGATTTTGTTTTTATATGCAGGCGAACCTTTTTTGCGCATTTTGGGGCTGGATATCCATTCATTTGCAGTTGGCGGATCGGTGGTTATATTTTTATTGGGATTAGAAATGGTATTGGGCCACGAAATATTTAAAGGAGATCAGGATGCCAAATCTGGTTCGCTGGTACCCATTGCATTCCCCATCATTGCCGGAAGCGGAACCCTTACTACCATCATGTCGCTGAAAGCCAACTTTAATGAGATCTATATCCTATCCGGCATTTTGATTAACCTGGTTGTGGTATATATAGTGCTTACTTCGCTTAAATTTATTGAACGGGTATTAGGACCCGCCGGGTTGATGGCGGTTCGTAAATTTTTTGGCGTAATTCTGCTGGCAATAGCCGTTAAACTATTCAGCAGCAATATTGCCAAATTCGGAAAATAATGAGTTAGGGTTTCTTCACCCAATCGTCTGTTCTAAACGGGGAAGCCGGAAGCCCTTCTTTGTTATATAAATTACAACCTTTCGGATTATTGGCCCAGGCGTACCTTACTGCTTCAGGTTCCGCTACCTGTTCGCTTGCTACCAATATTTTATTTTTACCGATAATTTTTGCGGAAGCCCAAACAAATTTATGATCGGCCCCTGCAATTGCAAATTGCTCAAGTGGCTTATCTCCCATGGCCACCAATCCTGATCCAACCTGTTGAAAGGTTAACTCAATTGCATTTCCTCTTTTTACATAGGACACTAATTCCGGACCGGAGTAAAGCAGTTTTTTGTCGTTATAGGCTAATTTTCTTGCTGCCAGTGAAAGGCGCTCACCTACTTCCTTTTTCTTCAATGGATGCACATCGTAAGTTTCTCCTATGTCAATCGTTACCGCCAAACCTACATTGGGTAAATCTTTGGTTACCTGCTGTTGAGCCTCTCGAAGATTCGCCCAGCCACTTTCTCCGGGCTCTTTTACTATTTCCATATAATTAGCCAGTTGAACAATTAGAAAAGGAAAATCTCCCTGCTGCCATCGCCCACGCCAATCGTTGATTAGGGCTGTTAATAGTTGTCGGTAATCTCCCGGTCGCCCCCCATTGGATTCGCCTTGATACCAGGCCGCTCCTTTTATGGTATAAGGAATTAAGGGATGGATCATGGCATTATACAAAGTAATGGGCTGGGTAGACATTTTTATAAAACTGGCAACTGGTAAAGCGGCAGTTATATTACCTACTGCATACTCCCAAGTACCGGCTAAATTTAACCCACTATCTTTCCAAAGTATCCTGTAATGTTTTTCAGCAATAAATCCTCCATTGCCATCGGTATCTACAATCCGAACCGTAATTGTGTTATTGCCTTCCTTTAAAATACCTGCGGGTACTTTATATTTTCTTGCCACATATCGGTTGCTGCTGTACCCTACCAATACGCCATTTATATAAGTAGAATCGGCATCATCGATCATCCCCAACTCTAACCAAGCTTCGGCACTTGCCTGTTGCGCAGTAACTGCAAATTTCTTTTTACACCATACAACTCCATCCACATCCTTTAACCCATATTTTTCCCAAAACCCTGGCACTTGGATGCTACCGTTTAGATTTGCAGGAAAATCGTTCTGTTTCCAATTATTTTCCGGCAGCCTTCCTTTATCTCCTTCCTTAGCATCTTTTTGCCATAGATTCGTTACGGTACGTTCTCGATTGATGGCGTTGTTCATATTTACTGAATCCTGATAAAAATGATAGCGATCGAGATACCCCGAAAAATCATGCAACCCCTCCTCACTTATCCAAGATTCAGCAGGCGTTCCACCCCAAGTGCTTTTGATAACCGCCATAGGTACTTTATATTTTTCGTACAAAGCCTTTACCATAAAATAAGCAACCGCAGAAAAACTGCCAATGTTGGCCGGATTGGCTACTCGCCATTTTCCATTCAGCTCTTTGTTGGGATGCATAGCATATTGCAGCGTTACTTGAAATTCACGAATCATCGGATTATTAGAAGCAGCAATTTCTTCCGGATATTTTTCGGTTAGCTTTCCCATGACAAATTCCATGTTCGACTGTCCAGAGCAAAGCCATACATCTCCCATTAAAATTTCACGAATGGTTTTGGTTTCCTTACCTGCCTGAATGGTTAGCGTGTACGGGCCTCCAGCAGGGGTTGCTGGTAATTGCAACTGCCACCGTTGTTGTGCATCTGCCATGGCCCTATATTCTTTTCCTTTAAAGGTAACAGTTACCTGTCCGGCTCCTTTCCACCAGCCCCAAATATTCACGGGCTTGTCTCGTTGTAAAATCATGCTATCACTCACCATTGCCGGTAAACGAAGCTGCGCTGTTGCAATACAAGAATAACAAACCAACATTATTAATGAGCAAGTAAACTTAATCATATTAAAAATCTATTGTTAAAGGCATAAAATACTAAATTGATAGGAAAAAACAAAGAAAAGGTGGTTGAAAGAAAAATTGTGACGGGGAGAAACTGCCCTTATTGTTAAATTATTGTAAGCCAGTATGTAAATAAACAAATTAGCAAAATTGTTTCAAAATAAAGATATTTGATAGGAAACTACTAGGTGTAACCCGGATAAAATCTTTAAATATAAACTAAGTATATGCGCAACATTTTTACTGCCAAACTATTCGTCTTTATCTTTTCCGCAGTCTTTTTATTCCTGCAGGGTTGTATCAATATGTCTAAACAAGAGGCAGCCGACAAAGCAGCTGGAAAGCTGGTTATAGATTCAACTGCGAATTATATAATTAAAGTAAATTATCCTGCGGAGCCGCAAGACAAGGAAGAAGTAATGAAAAAATGGGTTGACTTGAAGCTGAGTGATAAAAAGTTTGAATGGAAAAATCTTACTACACCTCGAAATGAATATCAGATTAACTTTTCAGTTGTACAATCTGATTCTTCCCAAACTATTAGCTATCTAATGAATGAATATGAAAATACCGGCGGGGCCAGTGGTAATCAAAAAGTGACCAGCTTCTCTTTTAGAAATAACCAATTAATGGATATCCAAGGCATTCTGAATTTTTCGAATGGCAATGACTTACAGTTAACCAAATTGCTGGCTGCCAAAGCTGCTACCGACACGAATACATTCAGTTCTGCTATGTTGTATGAAAGTTTGGGTTTGAAATTTCTAAAAAAAGATGGGGTGTCGCTGGACAAAGACAAATGTAAATGTGATGGATTTTTCTTTGGTTCGAATTTAATGTGTTATGTTATTCGCAATGAAGGGATTGGTTTTGTTTTTGGAAAGTATGTGGTTGGACCAGGTTCATCACAAACACCCGAAATATTGCTAGATTGGAAAACGCTTGCTCCCTATTTACAACCCGGATTTGAAAGAATAACCAAGAAATAGCGAAGGCATATATTCACTTTTAAACCTTGTGACTTTTATGAAACGGAAAGCATTTATACAACAAACTGTCCTAACAACTGGTGGCCTTGTATTTTTGAAAGACACCCTTGCTCGGGATAAGGGAAAAGTTTTTGGTCATAATAATATTACGTATCGGCTAGATGAAAAATGGGGACAATTAGATACGAATGTACATCCCGTAAATGATTGTCACGAAATGGTGCAAGATAGCCGGGGCAGAATTATATTACTCACCAATGAAACGAAGAATAATGTGCTGGTCTATAATAAATCGGGCAGATTACTCAGTTATTGGGGTACAGAATATCCGGGGGCACATGGGTTAACGATTCAAAAAAATGGACGGGAAGATTTTTTATTTATCACGGATACGCAACTGCATCAGGTATATAAAACGACTAATAAAGGCAAAAATCTTTTAACTATTGATGCGCCCTTGGAGTCGGGTATTTACAAAAACAAGGAAGAATTTGTGCCTACCGAAACCACTGTATTAGATAATGGAGAATTTTATGTGGCAGATGGATATGGAGCGCAGTATATTTTACATTACGATGCCAATGGAAAACTGAAAAATTATTTCGGAGGTCGTGGAAAGGAAGATTATCATCTGGACAATGCCCATGGCATTACGCTAGACACTCGTTCTGGTTCCCCTACCCTGCTGATAACTGATAGAACACGTGCCTGCTTTAAACGATTTTCGTTAGAAGGCAAATTGCTAGAGATTATACATATCCCGGGTGCAGCGGTTTGTCGTCCGGTTATTAAGGGCAATTATTTGTATGCAGCAGTTTTACGATCTCCTAACCTAGATAAATCGAATTCTGGTTTTGTAACCATCCTGAATGAAAACAACCAGGTAGTATCCAATATCGGCGGCACAGAACCCATATATGAAAATGGAAAATTACAACCCCTTGCACAGGCAGATCCGATATTTAAACACCCACATGATGTTTGTGTAGATGAGGATGACAATATCTATGTAGCGCAATGGGCTTCGGGAAAAGTTTATCCGTATAAGTTGAAGCGGGTGTAATTGAGTTAGCTATTTTTTAGAAGAGCGGATATCTGAATCACTGCATAATCGATAGTATTCAGAATTAATTATTAAATATTGAAGCCAATTATATATACAATCAAGAGGCAAAAATCCGATGAAAAGTATTCTAATTAAAAAATGTACGATTGTTAACGAAGGGGAAATAAAGGTGACGGATATCCTGATCAATGATCATATAATACAACAAATAGGTTCGATAGGATATACAAAAGATGCTATTGAAATAGATGGCACGGGCAAGTATCTGTTTCCTGGAATCATAGACGGGCAGGTACATTTTCGAGACCCCGGACTTACCCACAAGGGCGATATCCATTCAGAGAGTAGGGCTGCGGTTGCGGGCGGAGTAACTTCTTATATTGATATGCCCAACACAAAACCCAACGTACTTTCTAGGGAAATTCTACAGGAGAAGTATCGCATTGCCGACGAAAAATCATTAGCGAATTTTGGGTTTTTTCTAGGTGTGAACGACGACAATATTGATGAAGTGATTCAACTGGATACTTCCGGATTACTGGCTGTTTCTGATGACGGACTATACTTTACCAAAAAAGGAAATTTACTGGCGGATAATCCAGCCACACTGGAAAAGCTTTTTGCCCATTGCCATTCAATTATCGCTATCCATTCGGAGAAAGAACAGTTGATTGAAGCCAATGAAGCATTATACAGGGAGAAATGGGGGGAAAATATTCCTGCCTCCTGTCACCCACTTATCAGAAGCGAACAAGCCTGTTATGAGGCAACGGAAAGGGCTATACGGCTGGCGAATGAATATGGAGCCCGGCTGCATATACTTCACTTAACTACCGAAGCAGAAACGCTTCTGTTTCGCAATGATATCCCTCTGCAGCAGAAAAAAATTACTACGGAAGTTTCTGTGCACCATCTTTGGTTTTCGGATAAAGACTATGAACGCCTGGGCATGCTAATCAAGTGGAATCCGGCTATCAAAACGCAGAAAGACAAGGAAGGATTGTTGCAAGCATTGATAGACGACCACATTGATCTGGTAACCACCGACCATGCCCCGCATACCCTGGAGGAAAAACAACAACCCTATTTCCAGTCCATGTCGGGGGCACCCATGGTGCAGCACTCCCTTAATGTGATGCTGGAGTTTTATAAACAGGGCAAAATTTCTTTAGAGAAGATTGTAGAAAAAATGTGTCACAACCCTGCAATACTCTATCACATAGAAAAAAGAGGTTTTATACGTGAAGGGTATTATGCCGATTTAGTGTTGGTAGATATGGATGCCCCTTGGACGGTAAGTAAAGAAAATATTCTATACAAATGTGGCTGGTCTCCGCTGGAAGGAACGCTTTTCAATACCCAAGTAACCCATACTTTAGTAAATGGACATTTGGTGTATGAGCAGGGGGTATTTGATGAGAAGCAAAAGGGAATGGCGTTGGTTGTGAGGCAGTAATAATCTGTAAGAATTTATTTTAAAGAAATAAAGTAGGAAAAATCGATTTATGAATTAATAACCCAATAATCATAAAAAATTACTCCATAGGAGTAAAAATTATATTTTAATTAATAGTTTGCAATGCTGATTGACTTATCTTCAATACTTTATAGCTTTCACTACCAACAACCACATAGTTAATAAAACTTTAGCCCCCTGGCATCGGTACGTGTCGGATGTTCTTAGAGCATTCGTTTTAGGACACA
>CAIUKP010000365.1 GCA_903899675.1 uncultured Bacteroidota bacterium
ATGTGTTGAATTTTTTTGGGGGGGTTGAGCCTTATAAAAAATTCCATATCTCCCAGCTTTTGGAAAGTTCTGAACTTTCCAAAAGCTGAGTTATAATTTTTATTTAATGTTTATAAGATTGATTAATAACAAATTAATTATTTGATACGAATTTTTTTGATTTTAATACAAAAACAAAGTATATTATAATTACTCATTCCATTCATTTTCTATTTTTACATGATACAAAATAAATAAAACCATAAAATTACCTTTATATATAATCTATTACTTATGAAAAACTTTCTCACCGCCTTTCTTGCATTTGCAGCGATTTTACTTTCCTTTTCCTCCTATGCCCAGAGAAAAGTGGGTCAAGCGGGCGGACAAGCTGCCAAAAGTATACCTAAAACTGCCGCAACACCCTCCAATAGATCAGTCTCACCAGCCGCCAGCAACAAAAATCGTAACCTGAATTCAGGCAACAGTGGTTCAAAAAGAGATAACCTGGGTGCTGATAAAAACTCAGTAGACAGATCTGGAAACAATAACCTTAGTGGTAATAAGGTAAACATAGATAACAGTAAAAAAAACGTAAACGTAAATATCGATAACAGCAAAGACGTTAAAATAAACAACAATCGGGTAGTAAACAATAGCGTTCGCTCGAACGGATATCGCCCCTACACCCGTCCTCCTTATCGCCATGGTGGATTTGTATACTTTAGCTACCGCCCCTACTTTTACCATCCATATACCCCCTTCTTTTGGGGTCCAGTATGGCATCCGTGGGGTTTCTTTGTTGCTGCTTTAGCTACAACTGCCATTATTGTTAGTGTTGAAAATGCTCAATACCATTACGATCAGGGTGTTTGGTATCAACCATATAATGGAGGTTACCAAGTGGTTTCCGCACCTGTTGGAGGCACTATTACCACTCTCCCTCCCAATGCCCAAACCGTTGTAGTAAACGAAACTGTAAATAATTATTACTATGGCGGTGATTTCTATGAGAAAAGTGAAAAGGGATATTCCGTTGTTCCTGCTACTGCAGGCACCATAGTACCTCATTTGCCAGAGGGGGGTAAAGAAGTAAAAGTGGGCGATCAAACCTACGTTCAATTTGGTGAAATTTACTATCAACCTATACAAGTTGATGGTAAAGACATGTATGAAATTGTAGAAGTTAAGAAAGAAGACATCAAATAACTCAATATGCGAGCCCTGACTTACCTAGTATTCGCCCTCTCTCTTTTAACCCTACTGCCAGATTTGAGTTTCTCTCAAACGGCAGTTAGTGCACCCAGACCAGGTGCCCCAGGTGAATGGAGGTACTTGGGAACAGTTAATGCCAGATTTACGGCAGATCACGATGCCATTGTAGTTCAAGGACCCTACGATTTTTTTAGAAAAATAAAATTTAAGGTTACCAGTGCACCTATTAATCTCATTCGTCTACTTGTAACATATGATGACGGAGGATTACCCGAAAATATTGACACCCGATTTTCTATTCCAGCCGGGGGAGAAAGTAGGGTAATTGACTTACGGGGGAATAGAAGAAAAATTAGAACCATCGAATTTTGGTACGATACTAAAGGGGTTTTACAGGGTAGAGCGAACGTTTCAGTATTTGGACAGAAATAAATGATTATAAACGATTAGATATTTCCAGAATCGGCCTTATTAGTAAATAGGTGCTATTTTTAACGGCGGTTTTGCGAATTGAGATAACCATTACCTCATCCACATTCATCTTCAGGTCTCATCCGAATGCGCCAATTTTATTATCTTATTAGGATTTTCTACTGCCTCACTTTTCTGTGCAGTAATCAACAAATTTTTGCACAAGAAAAAGATACCATCTATTTGCGAAACCAAAGTATTATCATAGGAGAACTCCGTTCAATAAAGCTTGGCCGGGTAGAATTCAAAGGGGATGATGTAAGTGTTTTACAAATAAAAAACGATAAAGTGCTTACCATCAGTGCCGGAAGCCAGCATTACCGGATGGAAACTATCCAAAAATTATCCTTTACCGGAAATATTCGACCCGCCAATTCCCCCGGAAACATTATTATCAATTCCACAATAGGGGAAAAAGAAATTCCGCTGGCAGATATCAGTTACCTGTACAACTTTAGTTCATCTTGGATCTCCCGAATAAAAGGTGAATTCGGAGTGGGCTATACCTATACCAAATCTAGTAAAATAGGCCGATTGAACGTTAATGCCAAAGTTGGCTACCGCTCTGCCAACACAGAAACCCAACTATCTGGCGATATGATTAAAACCCAAGACAGTATTACCTCTTATAGAGATAGAGAGAATCTAAACACTGACTTTAAGTATTATTTCAATGGAGCCTGGTTTGC
Organism: uncultured Bacteroidota bacterium; assembly: GCA_903899675.1. Taxonomy (GTDB): domain Bacteria; phylum Bacteroidota; class Bacteroidia; order Chitinophagales; family Chitinophagaceae; genus Sediminibacterium. The sequence goes on from CAIUKP010000365.1 coordinate 2,355, forward strand.
CGGAACAATCATACGATATCAACGCAACCGCGAGCTGGGCTTATTAAGCAGATGGCAGGAAGGTTTAGGAGGAGGATATAATTTGTTATCAACTCCACACCAACGATGGATACTCATTTCTGGCTTAGCACTGAATCAGGAAAAAAACTATCAATTGATCTCTAAAAATACAAAAGAATGGATTATTCAAAACAGTTACCAATTCTTTTCTTTTAGCCAGCCAAACATATCGCTCTCGTTTCAGCAAGGTCTTTATTTTAGTCTTTCTCAGCAAGGTCGCTGGCGACATGATATTGATGTGAAATTCAGTTACGAACCCCTCAAAGACTTTAATATCAACCTAAATTATTACTATAATTTTGATAAGATATCCCCCTCCACCGGAAAGTCACTTACCGATTATGGCTTTGTTATGGGAATCGGCTATCAGTTCAATTAATTTCAACTAATACTGCCCTGTACCCAACATAACCAACGTACAGGCTTCCACCCCTTCGATTCCTTTTTCCTTTAGTAACTGCAGCAACTCATCATTCTCGGTTCCCGGATTAAAAATTACCCGCCGTGGATGGAGGGCTAGTATGTAATCATACTCAGCCACCTGTAACTGTGGATTCAGATATAAAGTAATGGTATCCACCTCCTCCAAC
>CAIUKP010000366.1 GCA_903899675.1 uncultured Bacteroidota bacterium
CAAGCCCAGTGAGTTTTCGGTAGATTTTGGGTATTCGCGTATTCTGAATAATAAATTGAGTTTGGGAGTAGCCATTCGATATATCAATTCTCGTTTGGTAATTGGGGATGTGGGAACCGGGGTAGTGTATAAAGCGGGAACTTCTGTGGCGGGCGATGTGTCGTTATTTTATCATGGGGTAGATGAGTCGGGCGCCGGCTTAAATTGGGGACTGAGTTTGTCTAATTTGGGTGCCAAAATTGGGTACACCAATGATGCCCGTAACAAAGATTTTATACCTGCCAATCTGGGAGTGGGCGCAACGTATAATTTTGTGATGGACGAAAATAACCGACTCATGTTGGGGTTGGATATCAATAAATTATTGGTTCCGGTAGTGCCTCCTGCAACGGGGGTATATGCAACGGATTCGGCCAGTTTGGCCAACTATCGCAGTACCAGTGTGCTTTCCAGCTGGTTTAAATCGTTTAATGATGGAACCAATCAGTTGAATTCTTTGCAGGCTTCATTGGGTGCAGAATATGCCTATAATGAACAGTTTTTTGTTCGGGCCGGTTATTTTTACGAAGACAAATCCCGCGGGAATCGCCAATATTTTTCCGTAGGTGCCGGTTTTAGTATGGATGCCTTTCAGGTAAATTTATCCTATCTGGTTCCTTCCGGTTCGGGTATCACCCGCAATCCATTATCGAATACGATTCGGGTAGGATTGCTATTTAATATTGGTGGTAAATAATACCCTCACTCCGATGTATCTTTACCCGATAAAGGGGATGTGGTGTTTTTACATCCTATAAATCAAAGTATATGGCTATCCGAATTGGTTATGGTATCGATTTCCATCAATTGGTGGAGGGGCGGGATTTGGTAATTGGGGGTGTACAGATAGCCCACCATAAAGGGGCGCTGGGGCATAGTGATGCGGATGTTTTGTTGCATGCGATTTGTGATGCCTTATTGGGAGCGGCTTGTTTGGGGGATATCGGGGTACATTTTCCGGATACGGATATGGCATTCAAAAATATTGATAGCCGCATATTATTGGCAAAAACAAATGAATTGATTCGCGAAGCCGGGTACACGATTGGCAATATAGATGCCACGCTCTGTTTAGAAGCGCCCAAGATAAAACCCTATGTAGGGCGCATGCAGGAAGCAATTGCGGGTATTTTGGGGATAGCTGTTACGGATATTTCTATCAAAGCAACTACTACGGAGAAAATGGGCTTTGTTGGTAGGGAAGAGGGGTTGGTGGCGCATGCTGTATGTTTGTTGGAGCGGAATTAATTGATAAGTTATGCAAATGGAACGGGGAGCAGAAAAGATTGCTGTTATTGGATTAGGCTATGTTGGTTTACCCCTGGCTATTTTATTAAGCAAGCAATATGCAGTAACCGGATATGATCATGCTGATAACCGGATTGCTGAGTTACAAAATCTGAATGATAGGAGTGGAGAAGTAACTTCTAAAGAATTATCGGATGCATTTTTACTGTTCAAGTCATCAAAGGGAAATATCGGGTTACAGGTTACTGATAATCCTGATACAATTGCGCATTCAACCATATTTATCATAGCAGTTCCCACTCCAGTTGATAAAAGTAATTTACCTGATTTATCCCCATTAAAAGCTGCCACTGAATTAGTTGCCCGGCACTTAAAAAAAGGAGACTTGGTAATATACGAATCCACTGTTTATCCAGGTTGTACCGAGGAGGTTGCTGTGCCTATTTTGGAGCAGGTATCTCAGCTTACGTATAATAGAGATTTTACGGTAGGCTATTCTCCTGAACGAATGAATCCGGGAGATAAGCAACGTAGGTTAGCAGATATTGTAAAAGTTACTTCTGGGTCCAATGTGGAAGCGGCGAACCGGGTAAATAATCTGTATGCTTCCATTATAAAGGCAGGTACTTATTTGGCACCCAGTATTAAAATAGCGGAGGCTTCTAAAGTAGTAGAAAATACCCAGCGGGATATCAATATCGCCTATATGAATGAGCTTTCGAAAGTGTTTACTGCAATGGATATTGATATGAAGGAGGTAACAAAGGCAGCGGCTACGAAGTGGAATTTTTTGCCTTTTCATCCGGGTTTGGTGGGCGGACATTGTATAGGTGTTGATCCTTATTATCTGATACATCGTTCTATGCAGGCAGGCTACGAGCCAAACTTGCTTAAATCGGCCAGGGTAATCAATAATAGCATGGGCGATTATGTTGCCAGCAGAATGTTAGCATTACTAGCAAAGAAGCAGATTGATGCAAGCACTGCCCGTGTGTTAATAATGGGTATTGCCTTTAAAGAAAATACGGCGGATATCAGAAATAGTCGGGTGGTAGAATTAATCAACCAACTGATAGCTTCTGGGGTTGCAGTTGATATTTATGATCCATTGGTAGATGCACTGGCAGTTAGTGAAAGTTATGGGTTAACTTGTTTAGATAAGCTAGGCGAAACGGTTAAATATGAGGGAATCATTATTGCGGTGCCGCATGCGATTTTTGATGATTTTACCTATGGCCAGTTTTTAAAACCATTATCAGTTTTATTTGATTTACATGGGATTGTTTCCGGTTATCCATCTGATGGTAGTTTGTAATTATTCGCAGCCCTGTTGATAATCTTTTTTTTATAACCCTTTCCGAACCATTATTTTCACTTTTAAGACGAATACTGCTTTGAATTATAAATTATAATTTTATACGATACTTTATAGCTGCTTAGCTATTTTTATATAATAGATTTAGCTATAAAATGGGTATATTTGTAGGGTTCTTATCTGCGTTTTAATAGGCAGAGATTGCTGTAACCTTCATGTGAGTGAGAGAGACGTAGTCATGCCCATTTTTGTACATTTTTCATGATTATAACGAAAACACCTTACCGGGTTTCATTTTTTGGAGGGGGAACTGATTTCCCGCTTTGGTTTAGGGAGCATGGGGGAAGGGTGATTTCCACTTCTATCAATAAATATTGTTACATAACCTGCCGAAGAAAACCTGCTTTTTTTCCGCATAAGCATCGGTTTGTGTACAGTGAAATTGAGGATGTAAATGACATTTCGGCTACTCGTCACCCAGCAATTAAAGGGGTTTTGGAATGGATGCAATGGACGGATGGCCTAGAAATTCACCACGATGGAGATTTACCTGCTCGATCTGGTTTAGGGTCAAGTTCTGCATTTACAGTAGGACTGTTACAGGCAATGCATCGGCTACAAAATACAACGCTTACTGCCGAAGAACTGGCAAAGCAGGCAATTCATGTAGAGCAGAAAGTAATCAATGAGGTAGTGGGTAGTCAAGATCAGATTGCCGTTGCCTATGGGGGATTTAACCGGATAGATTTTAATCGCGATGAAACCTTTTCCGTAACGCCCATTTCAATAGATGCCAGCCGGCTGGCGGATTTGCAAAATCATTTGCTCTTATTTTTTACTGGATTTTCAAGATTTGCCTCAGAGATAGAATCCAGTAAGTTGGTTAACTTTTCTAAGCAGTCAGATTCCTTGCAGCGCATGATGGACATGGTGATAGAGGCCGAGGATTTATTAAAAGACAATAATCGCGATTTACAACAATTTGGCTGGATGTTACAGGAGGCCTGGGAGTATAAAAAATCATTATCCTCCAACGTTTCTACTTCCGCGATTGATGAAATTTATAATCGGGCTATTGCAGCCGGAGCCTTGGGCGGAAAGATATTAGGTGCAGGAGGGGGAGGATTTATTCTATTTTTTGTGCCACTTGAAAAACAATCTGCCGTAAGAAATAGTTTAGCTGAATTGATAGAAGTGCCCTTTTCCTTTGAGCAGGAGGGGTGTTCGGTGGTGTTGGGGTAGTATTAATTATGAAAACAGAAAAACCATTTATTATTAGATTATTGTTGAGAGGCAGAAATCTGTTTTCCAATTTCTTTTTCGATCCCTGGGAAATGTTGATGAAGTGGAGAGCGATTCCGGTATTTGTAAACAATATATTTGAGTATAACGCAAAGCGAAAATCGAATCTTCCTGCCGTTCGTTTTTCTAATTTATTTTTTACTACCTACGAAAAGTACATGCCCGGAGGAAATGTTGGCGGACATTATTTTTTACAGGATGTTTGGGCTGCAAAAAAAATATATCAATCCGGGTGCAAGCATCATGTGGATATAGGATCAAGGATTGATGATTTTGTTGCGCATTTTTTTATTTTTTTTAAAACCTACATATTTATTTTTCAAAGATTGTCTATAAAGTAACTCCCTTATTAGCTTTCATTTTAGTACCCATTTTTTATTTGAATGAATTTCTTTTATAAAAATATAAGCTTCTTATTAACTCGTGGAAACAAAAAAGAATTAGTTTATTTAACTTTTTTGTTAATTATAGGAATGATTTTAGAAATAGGTGGTGTGGGAATACTAATTCCGGCATTATCATTTTTGTTGAATACCAATTTAGAAAATCATCCCTCTTATGGCAAATATGTAAAAGTAATATTCGGAGAGATTTCTACAGCCAGAATTATATTGTATGGCTTAATAGGTATGTTCATTTTCTATCTGGTAAAACTGATATTTCTTGTATATTCATCTTATCGGCAATCTAAATTTGTGAATAATCTTTCTAGGGATTTATCTAAAGAATTATTTACTGGATATATGCAAATGCCTTATGTGTTCCACTTGCAGAGAAACTCATCTGAATTACAGAGAAATATTCAAGTAGAGATTCTTCATTTCAGCGGAATTTGTTTGGCAGCGCTTAGTCTTGCAACAGAAATAACTACCATTGTAGGTATTTCTTTTTTATTCCTTTATGTAGAACCCATTGGCGCGAGTTCGGTTATTATCTTTTTTGGTTTTTTAGATCG
>CAIUKP010000367.1 GCA_903899675.1 uncultured Bacteroidota bacterium
CCATCAACAGCAATTTTGCGAGTATGGGAGCTAATACCTTTACCATACGAAACCGGGAAATGACCATGCACATTGGTCAGAATGGAAAAAAGGCAAAACGTTTCAGAAGTATAACCTATGAAGAAGCCATACGATTTACCAAAGAGTTTTCGTTTCCGGCAAGTCCTTCTGTTTCTACCCGCGCATCCGGAGCCAGTGTGATGAAATACCAGTCGAAAAAGACCAATCCGAATATTCAGGTTTTTGGAGGTGACGAAAATTATCTGGCGGCAGTGGGGTATGATTTGGAAAAGGGACGTAATTTTTCGCCTACTGAAGTTCAATACGGCAATCATGTGGTTATTCTGGGGCAGGATGTAATAAGTGCTTTATTTACCAAAAACGAAGACCCGATTGACAAAGTGATAACAATTGGCAGTGGTAAATACAAAGTGGTGGGGGTGCTGAAATCGAAAGGAAATAGCTCGGGTTTTGGGGGAGATAAGCTCGGTATTTTACCTTTAAATAATGTGAGGCAGTATTTCGGGCGACCGGATATGACCTATACTATTAGTGTGTTGCTTACGAATCAGCAATTGATGGATTTGGCAGTAAACGAAGCTACAGGAGTGTTTCGCATTATTCGACATCTTCAGTTGAGCGAAGAAAATAATTTTGAAGTAGCCAAGAGCGACAATTTGGCTAATTTATTAATCGAAAACATTCAGAAAGTAACAGCCGGTGCTACACTTATTGGTATTATTACTTTGCTGGGCGCTGCCATTGGTTTGATGAACATTATGCTGGTGTCGGTAACAGAGCGAACGCGAGAAATAGGAATACGAAAAGCTATAGGTGCTACCAAGAAAGTTATCAGAAGTCAGTTTTTGGTGGAAGCGATTGTTATTTGTCAGTTGGGGGGATTACTCGGTATTGTGTTCGGAATAATAATTGGTAATCTCATTTCGTTTCAGCTGGGTGTAGGGTTTATTGTGCCCTGGTTGTGGATTTTCAGCGGCATTGTATTATGTATGTTTGTTGGATTGATATCGGGTATTTATCCTGCTGCTAAAGCCGCTAACCTCGACCCGATAGATGCATTGAGATTTGAGTAGAGGCCCCTCTCTATCTCTCCCCGAAAGGGAGAGGAAGCCATTGTATTAAAAATTTCAGGGTAATTTTTCCTGCTTTATTGTATCAATAATTTCTTGGCAGATTTTATTAAGTGCTGCATTTCCTCCCCTTCGGGGAGGTTAGGAGGGGCTTTTACTATCTATAATAATCGTTACCGGCCCATCGTTGAGCAGGCTTACTTTCATGTCAGCGCCAAAAGTGCCGGTTTGTATGGGTTTTCCTAAATCGAGGGTTAATTGTTCAATCATTTTTTCGTAAAGAGGAATGGCGGTTTCGGGGCGAGCTGCTTTGATGTACGATGGGCGATTGCCTTTTTTGGTGGATGCATGAAGGGTAAACTGAGATACGAGTATGATATCGCCTCCTGCATCTTTTACCGATACATTCATCACTCCGTTTTGGTCGGCAAATATTCTGAGATTAATTATTTTTGAACTTAACCAGGTTATATCCTCTGTGGTATCGGCCTCTTCAATGCCCAGTAAAATTAATAATCCTGAACCAATGGA
>CAIUKP010000368.1 GCA_903899675.1 uncultured Bacteroidota bacterium
ATGTAGGATAAAACGTATCTTTTATTTCTCATAAGTTTTTATTAAATTCTTCAGGGTTGACTAAAGGTATAACATTGCTTTTAATTACTTTTCATTGTATAAAATACTGCCTGATGAAAACACCCCTGAAATCGGTCCAAATCGGTTGATTTTCGTTTTATGAAAATGTAACGCATAACAAATCAACGCTTTCGTTTTCTCAAAAAATCTTTATATTCAGCAAAGGGGTTCACACGAGTGCCATGCTCCAGCGGCGCACATAATTCCGGTCTGGCTACACGAAAATCAAGGGCTTACGTTAAATCTTGGGTCATTTGTTGTTTCTACCTGAACGCTACAAGGGTTCAATGCTTCCCAAAGATTTAGGTGCTCAGCCCGGTTAAAATCCCGGCATTTTTTATCGAATATACATCAAGGACTATTTTTTATATTTGATAAAAGTATTATTATGACGAAAGTTTGTGTAATTGGTGCAGGTCCCTCTGGAATAACTGCGCTGAAAAACTTGTTAGATCAAGGTTTAGATACAGTTTGTTATGAATTTAATACGCAAGTAGGAGGAAACTGGATCTATAGTGAGCATACGGGGCACTCGAGTGTGTTCGAAACCACACACATAATTAGTTCCAAAACCCTTTCGCAATATGAAGATTTTACATTCGATGATTTCGAAAAGGGGATGCCTGATTACCCTTCGCATGATCAATTAAGACGCTATTTTCAGGGATATGCCGAACACTTTAAACTATATCCACACATTCAATTCCAAACTTTGGTGAAATCTTGCGAATTAAACGAAGCTAAAAACTGGGTTGTAAAAACAGAGAAGAACGGTATTGAAAAAATGGAATACTTTACACATTTAGTTGTTTGCAATGGCCACCACTGGCTGCCAAGAATGCCTCAATATCCGGGTGAGTTTACAGGTAAATTAATGCATTCACATGAATTCAAAAAGGCGGAACCATTCAGAGATCAACGAATACTTGTAATTGGTGGTGGAAATTCTGCCTGCGATGTGGCGGTGGAAACGAGTCGTGTGAGCAAGAAAACAAGTATAAGCTGGAGAAGAGGTTACAGAATTGTACCCAAATTTTTGTTTGGCAAACCGAGTGATGTAGTGGCATCCAAGTTGGCGTTTTTACCCACTAAGTTGAAGTTTTTCTTATCAGAATTATCTGTCAAAATTTTCTCTGGATCAAATAAAATTTACGGACTTCAAGAACCACAACACGCAATCACGGGAACGCACCCAACTATTAGCGAGGAACTTTTATACAAAGTAAGGCACGGCAAAGTATTCCCCAAAGTAGATATTGATCACTTTGAAGGGCAGCATGTACATTTCAAGGATGGTACTGTGGAGGAATTTGATACGATTATCGCATGCACTGGCTATATTTTAGAACATCCCTTTTTCCGCAAAGACTTTTTGAATTATAGCGAAGGGGATGTGCCGCTTTATTTAAAAATGCTGCATGAGAAATACGAAAATCTTTTTTTCGTGGGGATGTTCCAGCCGCTCGGTTGCATTTGGCCAGGAGCTGAATTACAAAGTAAGATAGCAGCGAGGGCAATAAAGGGGCTTTGGCAAAGACCCAAAAACATCGCTGTATTATGCCAAAGAGAAGTAACACATCCTCATTTGCAACAAATAAAAACACCTCGGCATACGATTACGGTAGACTTCCATTTATTTGTAAAGCAATTGAAGAAACACCTTCCATCTAACTACGTAAGTAAATTCCCCGTGCAATGAGAGAAACGATTGTTTTTGTTCATGGCATTTGTCACGGCTCTTGGTGCTGGGAGGAGCAATTTATCCCTTATTTCGAGAAGCAGGGGTATAATTGTATTACATTCAATCTTCCTGGGCACGAAACAGAAGGAAGTACAAGGCGAATTTCATTTTCGCTCGGCGATTATGTACAAGCACTTCGCAACGAAGTATAAAACTTAGATGAGCCTCCCATCATTATTGGACTTTCCAGGGTGGAATGATTCTACAACATTTTCTAAAGACTGGATGGTGTAAAAAGGCTGTTTTAATGTCATCGGTACCACCCTCTGGGCTATTATTAGCTTGCCTTCGCGTGATATTTTGTTATCCGGGCGTGATTCGTGGGTCCTTTTAGTTTTTGCGTTAGGTTTTTATCATTTCTTGCCAAAAACACGAACCTTTAATGCTGATATTTCTACTTTTGTTAAAACCTTTGGATCCGCTAATAAAGGATTATTACTTTGAGAGAATACTTTAGCGGGGGCATTTTCGAAATGAAATAGAAATACTATAGCAATTAGCCTTACCCTGAGCTTTTGATGGGATAGGGGTAAATATGATCAAAATAAAACCAAGAAAGAATACTTCTATTTCCATAATTTCTTAAAATTTACGAAGAGTAGAATTTGCAAATCAATACTTTATTAAAATTATTAACCTTTTAGGGGATGTTGCAGAAGGACTATTTGATGCTAAAATAGGGATAAAATTATCTTCACTCAAAAATGGTGAAAATTGAAGTAAATTAGCGTCTCATATGCTGATGCTTAGTTAGCAAAAAACAGTTTAAAATTATCAACTATGAATATAAAATTATTAGGATTTTTGGTTTTTTGTTTTATGGGCTTAAAAATATTTGCTCAGCAAACTAGTAAGGATTTTTTTGAAAGAGGAACAGTTAAATATCATTTAGATGACTATAAAGCTGCCATTATTGATTTTAATCAAGGAATTGAAATAGCCCATTCCAATCAATTTCCTAAAAATAAAAAAACGAAAGACAATCCTACTTTTGATAAACAGCTAGCTTCAGCTTATTTGAAGAGAGGCTTATGTAAAATAAAATTAGACGATAAAAAGAATGGTTGTTTGGATATTGATAAGGCACTGTATATGGGTGATGAAAAAGCCCATCGTGAAAAAGAAAAATATTGTAAAGAATATTTCTAATTGCAAATTTTTAATTCTATAATTTTAGCAAAGAGATAAAATAATATTCTGAAACATCTATGTGTCTCGTTCTCGTTAAATGAAAATTAAGGACTTACCTTAAATCGTAGATCCCTTGTTATTTCTGCGTGAGGTTTTTGTTTAATCCTATTTTTCAGATAACCCAATGTACTTGTTTACTTCTGTTTGGTTTTCTGCTTGTTTTATTAAAAAGTCTGCTACGTC
>CAIUKP010000369.1 GCA_903899675.1 uncultured Bacteroidota bacterium
AAATCATATTATAATATTTTATATATTAAATTAATAGTTTACCTTTTTGAGCCCCTATTTGAGAAAAAAAATCGTGTTGTTGTGCAAAAACCGCCTGTTTATCACCAAATAATTAACAAAAGATCAGAAATCTGAAATTATTTTAACATTAATTCTAGCCAAATTCACTGCAAACAGCATTTTAGGTGCATATTTGCATTTCAAAAACTAGCAATTATGCGAATCGTTAAAAGATTGACCATTTTGTTGACTTCCATTCTAATGGCAGCAACATCTATGGCACAAGTAACTACAGGTACTATTACCGGTTTTGTAAAAGACATTAAGGGAGTAGGCCTTACTGGTGCTTCAGTAGAAGTAATTCACGAGCCATCTGGTTCAAAGTACAAATCTGTTTCTACCGGAACTGGTAAGTTCACTGTTCCTGGCTTACGGATTGGTGGCCCTTACAAAATCACTTTCACTTATGTTGGACTGAAAACAGAGGTTGTTTCTGATGTTACTGTTCAGTTAGGTGAGCCATCTGTAATTGATGTGGTGCTGAATGATGCTTCCACAGAATTAAAAGAAGTTACCGTAACTGGTGCAGTGGCTAAAAAAGCTGCTTTAATTTCTAAAGACAGAAAAGGTGCTTCTACCAATATCAATTCCCGCTTAATCGGAACCTTACCTACACTGAGTCGTAACATTACAGACTTAACCCGTCTGGTACCTCAGGCAGGAAATGGTACCTCTTTTGCTGGTCAGGATGGACGTGCCATCAACCTGACTTTGGATGGTTCCATTTTTAATAACTCTTTTGGATTGAGTGCACTGAATGGTGGCCAAACCAACTCGGCTCCAATTTCTCTGGATGCCTTGCAGGAAATACAAATCAACGTTTCTCCTTATAACCTGCGTGATGCAGGCTTTACTGGTGCCAGCATCAATGCTGTAACCAAAAGTGGTACCAACACCATGCATGGAACCGCTTTCTACAACGTACGTAACGAAAGTTTGGTAGGTACCAAAGCTGGTGCTGCTGGTAAGCAAGATGTAGTTACCAATGCATTCGATGTTAAGCAATATGGAGTAAGTATTGGTGGTGCATTAAAGAAGAATAAACTATTCTACTTTTTGAACTACGAAGCTGAGCGCAGAAATGATGTGGGTACCTTATGGACTGCCGATGCAAGCAATGGTGCTTCTGCAATTAGTGGTAACACTACCCGTGTTAAAGCATCTGATTTGGATGCGTTAGCCACCTATCTGAAAGGTACATTCGGTTACGATCCAGGATCGTATCAAGGATATCCTTTTGTTACCAAAAGTGACAAAGCAGTTGCACGTATCGACTGGAACATCAGCGATAAGCATAAATTCAGTGTTCGCGGTAACTTATTGAAATCTAAAAGAGATGTTGGTGTAAGTAGCAGTAATACAACTAATGGATCTCGTGGTGGTAATGCTAATTCACTGGCATTCTCTAACTCTGCTTATGAGATCAACAATAACATTTATGGTGTTATTGCTCAGTTGAACAGCCGTTACAGCAACAAAGTGAGCAATGAAATTACTTTTGGATATACAGCCAACCGTGATTTCCGCGCAGTTAAAGGCGGTGACTTTCCAATGGTGGATATACAAGACGGAAGTAGCCCACTTACCAGCGTACCAACTTCTGGTACCTCTACAGTTCCTACTGCACAGGCTAACCAAAGTTTAAACTATATTTCATTTGGTAACGATCCTTTTACTCCAAACAACTTGTTGAATACTGACACTTGGCAGTTTAGCGATAACCTTACCATCTATTCTGGAAAGCATACCATCAGTGCTGGTTTATCTTACGAGAGCTTCACTTTCACCAATGGTTTTACGCCATTGATCAATGGTATCTATACTTTCAACAACCTGGCTGACTTCTATACAGCTGCTAACGGTTATAAATCCAACCCTAATGCGACTTTCAGCCCGGTATTTATGAGAAATTACCGTGCAAACTTCAGCAACTTAGATGGTGGCGGTCCTTGGTTAGTAACTACCAAAGCTCGTCAGATTGCTGCCTACATTCAGGATGAAGTAAACGTAGAAACTAATTTCAACGTTACCTATGGTATCCGTTTTGAAGTTCCCTACTTCGTTGGTTCTGGCTATACAAATACCGAAGTAGATGGTTTCTCTTTTATTGATAACATGGGTAAATCTACCAAACTGAGTACTTCTCAGCTGCCTTCAGCTAAATTGATGATTAGTCCAAGAATTGGATTTAACTATGATGTAAATGGAGATAAGAAGACTCAAATCCGTGGTGGTATCGGTTTATTCACCGGCCGTCCTTCTTTCGTATTCATCAGCAATCAGGTGGGTAACAACGGGGTGTTAAATGGTGGTGTGAACGTTAATAACACATCAGCTTATCCATTTAGACCAACGGTGCCTTCAAACTATCCTAACTTCCTACCTACTCCAGGAACCCCAGCTTCTGCTTACAATATTGCTACTACTGAAAAAGATTTTAAATTCCCTCAGGTTTTACGTAGCAATTTTGCCATCGATCAGAAGTTAGGCAGAGACATCGTAGCCACTGCAGAATTCCTTTATACACAATCACTCAGCAACATCAATTACTATAATGCGAATTTGGTGCCTGCAACTGCCAACTTTAACGGACCCGATAATCGTCCTCGTTTTGCCGGTTTAGGTTTATCAGGAACTGCTCAAAACAACGCACTTCGCCTGGTTCCTAAAATCAGTGATGCTACTGTAATGGAAAGTGCACCCTTAGGAGGTTCTATACAAGTTACAGCGAAATTAGAAAAGCAAGCCCGTGGAAATAAAGGTTTAAGCTGGTTCGCTGCTTATACCTTCACCAGAGCTCGTGACTATATGACGCCAGGTTCTATCGCATTCAGCTCTTGGTCTGCTATTCAAAGTGTTCGCGGTAACAACAGCACCGACATGGCATTCAGCGATAACGAAATCCGTAACCGTGTAATCGGTAATGTGAACTATCGTGTTGAATTAGGCAAATCAGCTGCTTTACAATTCTCTTTATATGGCCAATCACAAAACCAGGGTCGCTTCTCCTACACCTATAGTGGTGAT
>CAIUKP010000370.1 GCA_903899675.1 uncultured Bacteroidota bacterium
ATGGACAATCCATAATGGTAGCACCCCATCCTTATGGTATGGTGCTGAGCCCAGACGGCAATACCTTAGTAACAGCTAATTCAGGTACCAGCCCCTTGTCTATCACAATTATCCGAAATGTTCGCTCCAATGCGCCGGAAGTGCAGCAAATTCCTTCAAATGCAAATACTGATAAAGGTATACTGGCTTCGGTTTTTATGGGTCTGGCTATCAGCCCCGATAATAAAACCGTATACGTTGCTGGCGGACAGGAAAACAAGATTTATCTCTTCGACTTGGCCACTGGAAAATCAATGGGTACCATTAGTTGCTCGCACAAGACCGATTCTTACGACTATTCAAATGGCTATATCGGCGACCTGGTTTTGAACAAGGCGGGTGATAAGCTGTATGCAGTTGATCAGATTGGTTTTCGTCTGGTTGTAGTGGATGTTCCTCGCGGAAAAGTTATTCACAGTGTTAGAACTGGTCGCTATCCTTTTGGAATCGCCCTTTCACCTAATGAAAAAACAGTTTATGTTGCCAATGTAGGCATGTATGAATATAAACTGCTGGAAAATATTGATCCAAAAAACCCGCGTGCCACTGCGATGACCTTTCCTCCTTTTTCCTATCTGTCTCCTAAATCGGAGAAAGGTATCTATAACGATAGCATTCAGTTGCCTGGGCTTGGCGACCCTTTGTCAGATGAGGCATTTTCAGTTTGGAGTTACGAAGTTAGCAATACCATCCCTCCTGTTGTTACATCAAAAGTAAAAACCGGATTCCAGATAGGCGAATTGATAGAAGATATTCCAGCGGTTGGTGGCGCTAGTCCCAACTCAATTGTTGCTACCGACAATTATGTTTTCGTGAGCAATGGAACCAATGACTGTATTTCAGTTTTGAATGCACAAACACATAAGCTGATCAAAAATATAAAGCTTAGTCCCGATCGTAGGCTAGGCCAGCTGAAGGGAGTTATTCCTTTTGGACTTAGCTTATCTCCCGACCAAAAGACCCTTTACGTGGCAGAATCCGGTATCAATGCAGTAGCCATCATCTCTACAGATAATTTTGAAGTAAAGGGGCATTTTCCAGTTGGATGGTTTCCTTCTAAATTAGCCGTGAGCTCCGATGGAAAAACAATCTATGTTGCCAACGCAAAAGGTTATGGGTCTGGTCCCAATGGGGGCAGGGATTTTAATCCGGGTCCAGAAGGAAGTAATATTGGTCGTCTTATGAAGGGTTTTGTATCTATCTGCCCGGTACCAACTGTAGCAAATCTGGCAGATCTTTCAAAAAAAGTGGTTGACAATAATTTTCTTTTCCGGTCGGCGAATGATACTTCTTTTTCTGAAAGGAAAAAGAACCCTATTCCATTATATCCCGGCGCATCTAAATCACCGATTCTTTACTGGGTTTTTATTCCAAAAGAAAACCGTACTTATGACGAAGTGCTGGGGCAATTGAGCTTTGCCAACGGAGACTCAACAATCGCCAGATTTGGAGTGAATATTCCTCTTGTGACCAGTCCAAATAGAGCCTTATCTGTAACAAACGCAACTGTGATGCCTAATCATCTGGCACTTGCCAAACAGTTTGCCTTCAGCGATAACTTTTATTGTGATGCCGACCATTCTTCGGATGGCCATAGGTGGCTAGTAGACACATACCCAAATGAATGGACAGAATCTACCACCAGCGCAGGTTATGGCGGCAATCGTAATATGAAAGGCGACGTAAAACTGCCCGGAACACTTTCCCTTACATCAGGAACCAGTGCAATCTATCCTGAAGATTATAACGAAGCAGGATCTATATGGGATCATTTTGAAAGAAATAAAATTAAATATTTTAATTTCGGGTTGGGGCTCGGTTTCGGCAGTCGGTTTAATGACACTGCGTTCAATCTCCTAACTGTAAAATATCAGGGCAATTATCCAATGCCTGCTAAACTCGAGGATAATTCCTCCCGCATCTTTCCCGTCTTCAATACTACAGTCCCGGATCAATACCGTGCAGATGTTTTTATTAAAGAAGTGGAAGAACGCTGGCGTAAACCAGGGCGTCCACTTCCTTCTGTGATTACGGTTCGTATTGCTAATGATCATGGAGGAGATGTAAGGGCTGATTATGGCTATCCCTTCAGGGAAAGTTTTATGGCCGATAATGACCTTGCGATTGGCCGGGTGATCGAATACCTTTCTCACACACCCTATTGGAAAAACATGGCTATAGTGATAACAGAAGACGATCCTCAGGGCGGAGTTGATCATGTGGATGCCCACCGTAGCATATTAATGGTTGTGTCACCCTTTGCTAAAAAACAGTATGCGGGTCATGTGCATTACAGCTTCGGCAGTTTTTTCAAAACCATGT
This sequence comes from uncultured Bacteroidota bacterium, assembly GCA_903899675.1. GTDB lineage: Bacteria > Bacteroidota > Bacteroidia > Chitinophagales > Chitinophagaceae > Sediminibacterium. The sequence continues at coordinate 2,362 of CAIUKP010000370.1, forward strand.
GGAATAGCCTCGGTTTATCATACCTTAATCAGTACGATGCTGGTGCAGCTGATTTTGATGACCTATTTACAAATAAGCCAGACTTTACGCCATATAATGCACTGCCTTCCGATTTACGCATTTTTGACCCTCAGAAGGCCTTAACTCCTCTTGATAAAAAATTTGACTGGAAGGCTTTTGAGAAAGGCGGAGAGTTTGATCATCCGAGCCAGATGCTGAAAGATAGCAAAGAACTGGATGAGCAGTTGAAGAAACAAAAGAAAAAGAAGCAATAACTTGAAAAGCCACTTTTGTAAAACCCCAGTTATACTCAGTGTTTCTTGTTTGATCAGATAATTCTGTAGTAGTTTTAAAATGCTTGTATAGGCTCCCCATTTTAGTACACCATAAAAGTTTCCATCGTTTTATTTGTAAAAGAAATTTCAGCCTTTCCATTTTTTCAGTTTAGAATCGTCAATACATGGTAACCAACTTACATATACTAATTATACATAAAGTAAATGCTCGCCTACTGTAGAAAGAGATTTTTAATTTTATCATTATTTCAAATGTAAAATAAAATTTCTTACCAACCGGGGTAGGATTTAATTTGTCAATTAGATTGTTTAAAATCCTTCAATCGCAACCATATCTTTCGATATTTGGTTCGAACTCAAGGCAGTCATCCCGACATGTTATTTTATAAAATAACACTTTTTAAAAGAAAATGCCGATCTGTGAGGGTCGGCATTTTGTATTAGGGAGTAGTTTGAAAACTCTACATGAAAAATATAAACTTTAGAATGAGGCAGATTTTGGCTGAGCTTATAGAATAATTCAGTGCTAACACAAGTTCTGCAATGCGGGTATGCGGCCGGTAGGGTATCAGCAGAACCATCGTTTGTTGAAATGGGTGAAATGGAAAAAGGGTCTTTTAAAGTATGCCTCGCTCCGTTACATGCTGGCAAGTTGCTATCAACAGCCTCCCTTATTTGCCCATTGGAGTTTATTACATACATGACTATCTTTAGTCAAGTGATTGAGAATAGGAAGAGCCGGATGAATC
>CAIUKP010000371.1 GCA_903899675.1 uncultured Bacteroidota bacterium
GCACCTCATGATCTTCTTCCCCAGTTCCAAAATAATATTTTACTACATATCCATGCCGTTGAAGGGTGGCAACGGCAGTAGCAATGTCTAATTTACTAACCAGCAAAGTTGCTATTAGCAATCCTGATTCGCGCCGGGAACTAAAATGGAGTATACTGAGGTCGTTAGATTCAATCAGCCGATTTACTTCACCCAGTGAAAATCGCAATGGATCGGATTCTATAACAAGTACACCACATTTATCTTGTGTATTTAAAAACCCGGCTATTACGCGTAAAAGTTCTTTCGCTGTGATAACGCCGGCAAAAATATCTGATTGAATTACCGGCAAGAGGCTTAAGGAATTAGCTACCATCAGCTGCAGGGCATCAAAAAAAAATGCCTGCTCGTTACAGGAAACCGGGGAAAGAAGGGGCCTAAAAGCGCTTACCAGCTGTTGTTCATCTGAAGTATCTTCCAACACCGCCTTGCTTATTAAGCCAACATACACTCCTTTTTCAACCACGGGAAGATGAAACAATTCGTAGCTATCCATTAAATCCAATACCTCTTGAACAGTATCAGACAAATGAATAACCGGGAATCCTGTCTGGATTATTTGACTAACTATCATACTATCAATACAAAACCCATTTGCTTTTGTTAATGGGTGGATGCTTTATTGGTAAATTTTTGCAGAAATTTTTCTAAAATTTCATTAAAGGCAGTGGGCACTTCCATCATGGGGGCATGCCCACAATGGTCTACAAAATGTAATTCGCTGTTTTTAATCAATTTATTAAACTCATGCGCTACAAAAGGAGGGGTAATAATATCGTTGTTCCCCCAGATTAAGAGGGTTGGTTGCTGGATTTGCGTGAGTTCTTCTCCCAGATTATTTCGGATAGCACTTTTTGCCAGTGAAATAATCTTTATTACTTTCATCCGGTTATTGGTAATTTCAAAAACTTCATCTACTAATTCCTTGGTGGCCATTGCTGGATCATAGAAGGTGAGTTCTGTTTTTTTGCGGATATATTCATAGTCGCCCCGCTTGGGATAAGAATCGCCCATTCCATTTTCAAATAGCCCGCTACTGCCAGTTAATGTTAGAGAAGCAATTTTTTCAGGATGCTTTAAAATATGCACCAGGGCTACATGCCCGCCCAATGAGTTTCCCAGCAAGTGGATTCCCTCATATTCCTGTGCTTCTATAAATTTGTGAACATACTTAGCCAAACCGCCTACGGTGGTGTGAAATATGTCTAACTCAAATAGGGGCAGTAAAGGAATAATTACTTTATACCGATGTCGAAAATGCTCAATTAAATCGCTGAAATTGCTCAATGCCCCAAACAGTCCATGTAACAGAATCAGCGGCTCGCCTTCCCCTTCTTCTACATAAGTAAACTGATTCTTTTCTTTAATCTCGTATGTCATGCTTACCTGATCTAAATGATTTCTAGTTATCCACTTGCCTTGCTTTTTGCGAGGTTGAAACGAAAATACTGCTTTTTAGTACAATAATAGGTATTATCAACAGAGATATTCATTCCTTAACCATTGGGCAACTGGGCTAGAAAACCAGGATGCTTTATACTAACCCGATATCGGAATTGTCTTGAAATACTGAGATAATTCTTCGAACATGCCCTTGAAGATCGGCACCAATTTCCCCAGCCAATCCATGGCAATGGGGCCAGCCCTGTGTATATAGGGATAGCTTTTCGATTCTGCAATTGCAGAGGGGGCAACTAGTTGAATTTTTTCGAAATAAAAGAGCACTACGCTAAACAAGGTGCCATATAGCAGCATATACATGATTATGCCCCCTATTTTGTTCACCCAGCCTACTAGCAGCGTTTCCATGGCTGTTTCCAAAAAGGCAGCACCAATTCTAACCAACAGAATAGCTGCCACCAAAACCCCTAGAAAGGCTAAAAAGGGAAGCCAATGTGAATGGAAGTTGGTGCGATGTTCCAATTCGCGGGCAACCCAAGCGGAGAGTTTTACGGCTGCTGCTAAACCAATGAACAGGGCGGCAAAGGAAAACAATCCAACAACCAGCCCTTTTCGGTACCCCTTAAACAGAGCCCATAACAACACAATTGCCAATAGCCCGTCTATCAACATCGCCTTATCCGTTAGTTAATAATTGTTTTACCAAAGCAGCTATTAGTTTGCCATCGGCCTGGCCGGCAAACTGTTTAGAAGCCACTCCCATCACTTTTCCCAAATCCTGCACACCAGTTGCGCCTGTTTGAGTGATGATTAATGTAAGCGCTTCTGTTAATGCTTCTTCAGACAACTGAGCAGGAAGAAACTTTTCTATGATGGCTATTTCTTCCATTTCTTTTTGCGCCAGATCGGAGCGATTTTGCTGTTGATAGATTTCAAGGGAATCTTTTCTCGATTTCATCATCTTCTGCAGCATCTTTAGCTCGGCATCTTCCGTAATTACGCCATTGGCCCCGGGTTCTGTTTTCGCCTTTATAATTTCGGCCTTAATAGCACGCAAACCCCGAAGCATGGCTTCGTTTTTGCTTTTCATGGCTTCTTTCATTTGCTCCATTACCTGTTGTTCCAAACCCATACGTTTCAATTTATTTGTTTTCGGCAATTTGTGATTCTCTAAATTTTTTGTAAAACTGTCGTGCAAACTCCTTCATATCATTGGCCTGGTCTTCTAAACGGGTTGCACGCAAATAAGTGTCTGCCATGCCCATTATATTTTGATAAAAAAAGTCGGCCATCTCATCTACCATCATTTCTTTCGTCCACAAATCTATGCGTAGAGCCGATTTATCAGCCCCATCCCAAAATGATACCATCAACGATTTGGCTGGGTTGTCAATATCCGCAGAACTATCTGAGGCTTTCCAGCTGATTGCTTGGGGAACTTTGTTTTCGTCGAGGTCAATATTTATTTGTATAGTTGATTGCGGCATGATGGATTAAGTTGATAACAAAAGTACAAGGTTTGCAATTATTCCTTTGGCTTTTATCTTTTTCTTTTGATGCCCGCTGCCGATAAAAGGCATTTTTCCAGTGCTTCTGCAGTATTGTTCCAACTGAAGCGGGCCGCCTGTTGAATGCCGTTTAGGATGAGCTGATTTTTCCATGCTTCATCGCGGTATACTTTTTTCATTTGCTCGGCCAGCGCCTCTGGATTATTCGGATCAAAATAGCAGGCGGCTGCTCCGCCGGTTTCCCTCAAAGCCGGCTGATCACTTGCAATCACCGGCACTCCGCTTTGCATGGCTTCCAACAGGGGAAGCCCAAACCCCTCTAGTAAAGAAGGATACACCAAAGCATAGGCAGCCGCCGTAAGTTTAGCAAGGGATTCTTCGGGAATATATCCGGTAATCACCAGATCGTTTCGGTATTTATACGTACTGATTTTTTCTTTGGTTTCACTAGTTTGCCATGCCCATCTTCCGGCAATTACTAGTTTCATATTGCTATGTTGCCATTTTTTAAACAAGGAAAATGATTTCAGCAGGGTATGTAAATTTTTTCGGGGATGGATACTGCCGGAAATCAAAAAATATTCGCATCCGTCGGTAAACTCCTCTTTCGTATCTCGTTTGGCTTCCCAATCCGCTGGATAAAAGATTTCCCGCGCAGCACCTGGCAATACAGCAATAGAAGCTGCTTGCAAAGCGGGAAATCTTTTTTGAACATCTTGTCGGGTAGTGTCCGAAACTGTTGCCAACATCGCAGCTTTTAGAAAAGCACGTTGGGTAAACAAGCGATAATGCCATCGATGATACCAAGGAATCGCTTTGGGAAAATGAAAGGGTGCCAGATCGTGCACAATTACCAGCTGGGGCACTTTGCTGTAAAAACCGGCAAATCCATAGGGCTGCAGCCATACATCGGCTTTCCATTTGCGAACTGCTCGGGTGGCTTTACTATGATACCAATAGGCAAGGGAAACAGGTTGTCGGGTAGCAGGACCTACAAAACGATGAGTAATTTGTGGATGCTGGATAGGCGGCTCATTGAATGGGCGGTCGTATAAAAACAAATACTCATGTTGCGGGAAATTATTCACCAATTGGCGCAACAATTCATTAGAATAGTGCCCATATCCCTCAAGAGGGCCACTGTTCAAAAAAATCGCGGTTACTGCAATTCTCATCCCTGCAAAAGTACACGCAGTCGGTGAGCATTTCATCAACTTCTTCAGCTGCCCACATATTTCACCTTGTTTTCCACCTTTGGCATTAAGAGCGTCTTTTTGTTATCAGTTGTTGTACTTTTAATTATGCAACAGAAAGCAGAACAGTTAGATTTATTTGGATTTCCGGTACACTCACCTGCCCCACCGGCCAAAAAAACTCGACAGGCTCCCTCCAAGCAATTGGCAGCAGCGGCACCTGAAGCTTCCCCTAAACTAGCCATCGCAAAACCACCCGCTGTTCATGAAATAGAGGAGCCGGTAGCCACTAAAAAAAGAACCCGAAGCGAACAGCCAATAATAGGAAGCAAAAGGGGGAGAAAGTCTTTTCGAGAGATGGATGCTGAAATAGATTTAATTGAAGTGCCTTCCGAAGAAAAACTCAACGAAAAATTGTATTACTCCATCAGTGAAGTTGCGGGATGGTTTAAAGTAAACACTTCACTTCTTCGTTTCTGGGAAAATGAGTTCGATATTCTGCAACCCCGCAAAACGCGAAAGGGAGATCGGCTTTTTCGCGTAGAGGATGTTAAAAATTTGCAGCTGATTTATTTTTTATTACGCCAGCGTAAATTTTCCATTGACGGGGCCAAGAATTATCTGCGGGCAAACAAAAAAGACATTGACAAACAATTTCAGCTCGTTCAATCACTCGGTCGATTTAAATCGTTTTTATTAGAACTACAAAGCCAGCTGTAAGTTTCCGCTGGAATTCGCTCATCTGTATGCCATTTTTTATGAATCTGAAGCGCTTATTAGTAAGTATACTTGTTATCTCTATACTCTTTACCATGTTTTCTTGCTCTTCGGGAAGTATTCCACAACAGGCGAAGTACACCGTTTTGGCCGACACCGAAACAGTAGTTATGAAAGGCGTGCTTACCAGAAGTATTTTAGAAAAAGAAAAGGCTTTTACTTGGATGACGGAAAACAGAAAATATGGCTCGGCCGATGCAGGAGCTGTTAAAATATTTAGCCAGCAAAAAGATTTATTTACGGTACTTATTTTTGGAGGTACTTGGTGCCATGATACCCAAAATATTCTTCCCGTATTTTATCGGCTGGTAGATAAAAGCGGCTTCCCGGATAGCAGGATAACGGTTGTAGGAGTTGACAGGCAAAAAACGGCTCCACATAAATGGCATACTACGTGGAACATTACTATGGTTCCCACTTTTATTATTTTACAAAATGGTAAAGAGATGGGCAGGGTAGTGGAATATGGAAAAACTGGAAATGTAGAAAAAGAGTTGGCTGATATTGTTGCCAAACTTAAGTAAGCCAATAAATTAAGGGGCTTGCATCTGAACGGTAAGCCGGTTATTCGCAGCAGCCAAGGAAATTTGATGCTGCGCTAGTTCCTCCAGAATTAGCCAATTTATTTTTTCCTTTCCCATAAAAAATGCTTCAATACTTTCATTGGGGGTAGTAAAATATTCAATTTGAACTATATGAGCATTTTTACCTGTTTCTAATAAAAACACGGTACAGGATTCCGCACCAGTAGCCATTATTTTCTCTGGCAAGCCCTGTGTAAAATCACGCAATAGATTTACGGAAGTAGAGAGATCTATTTCAATTCGAACTTCGCCTTTACGCTGCGTGCGCATGGAAATATTATCGATTATGGTATCTACCATCTGTTTGTTGGGAACCGTTATCAGCGTTTTTTCGAAAGTACGGATGCGGGTGCTGCGTAATCCTATTTTTTCTACTGTGCCGGTAAATAACCCTACTTTAACCAAATCTCCAGTAACAAAAGGTTTATCGAAAAATATAATAAAGGAGGCAATTAGGTTTTCCATGCTTTCCCGTGCAGCCAAGGCAATAGCGGCACCCACAAGGCTAAGTCCGGTTAACAGTGTGCCAATTTCTTTATTAAAAGAAAATCGTAATACCAGCAGGATTCCGATGAGTACGAGCATTACTTTAAAGAAATCTTTAAAGAAAAAAATCAGTTGATTATCTGATAGGTCGGCAGTTTGATTGGCCTTTTCTTCAAAAATAAGCGCAATAAAATCAATCCCACGGCGGCATAACCAGATTAAAGCAACAATCAGCAGACCAATAAATACCGACTCTACTAAATCTTTTGTAGTAGTGTGGTAAATCTTCATTTGCAGTACTTGCGGAAAGTTCAGTTTATCTAGAGCAACAAATGAAACCAGTAAAATGATAAATACCTGAAGGGGCTGCAAAACCAAATTGAGAAATGATTGTCTTGCATCATTACCCGCTTTTTTTGAAACGCTGCGATACAACCAGTTGGCCAAAAAAAGGGAGATAATTCTTTTCAGTAAAAATGCTATGGCGATTACTGCTAATACCCTTAGGTAATCATTGATTGGGTTGCTTAAGATAATCTGTTGCAAAAAAGGGTTCATACTTTAGGGTTGAGAAAAAGCAGGACGTATTTCCAACTCAAGCGTGGCTCCGTTATATACTGCATAAGAAAAATGTTGAATCCAATCGCCCACATTTATGTAGCGACTTTTTTCATTTAGTGCGTAATATATCGGGAAATGCCGATGGCCGAATAAAAAATAATCAATTTGCTTTTCCGATAACTTTCGGTAACAATACTGAATCAGCCATTCCTGATCGGCCCCTAAAAATTGCTGATCAGCCGAACCAGTTGCTTCTCTACTAGCTCTGCTGAAATAATTGGCAATAGCAATTGCCCAATCGGGGTGCACTTTAGCAAATAACCATTGACAAAACGGATTGCGAAAAATTTTCTTTAGTCTTTTATAACCATAATCTCCCGGCCCAAGACCATCCCCATGACCAATTAAAAAAGTATGTTGGTTCCATTCAAATACTTTTGGTTGGTGATATACTTTTATGCCTAACTCCTCTTCAAAATAGCCGCGCATCCATAAATCGTGATTGCCGGTAAAAACGTGAATGGGAACCCCTTTGTCGCTGAGTGCTGCAAGACTTCCCAGCAAACGGGTAAAGCCTTTAGGAACTACTTTTTTATATTCGAACCAGAAGTCGAAAATATCCCCTAAAATAAAAAGGCTGTCTACCTCCGATTCGATTTCTTTAAGAAAGGCTACTATTTTTTTTTCGCGCACTAAACTTTTAGCTGCGTCGGGAGCGCCCAAATGGAAATCTGAAATAAAGTATATTTTTTTTCCTGGAGCAGGCACCATGTAGTTATCGTTTTTTTTGTTGCAGATATTGAAGCACATCTCCCCCTGGCACTATTGATTTTCCGGTAACATCGCCAGCAAACCAATACATCCAGGCTGAATAGGTTTGCCCGTTATGGGTTACTGCTGCCAGTTTTCTTTCATACAAAGCGGGGACATCTTCATCGGCCTGTACCCCTTCATAATCATCGAGCTGAGCGATGGCCCATTCCCATTCATCGGGCTGATGAATTTGATAAAGCTCTCCCTGAATAAACTCATTGGTACTAGCGGGTTTGGCAGCAGGATATTCACCCATATCATATAAGATTCCATGGGTGGTAGCTGGCCCCATCAAAACAAAATATCGACTGATATAGGCGTAAGCAGGATGATGAAATCCGCTGCGCAGCGATCCGTAAACAAATAAAAGTGTAGAAGAAGGCTGGCTCATATCAGTAGATTACTGGTCAATTAAAAAGCAAAATACCTCTTTTGGTCCATGAACCCCCACCACCAATGTTTTTTCAATATCCGCTGTTCTACTGGGGCCTGTTGCTAGCGTTAGCAAAGAGGGATAGGTTGGATTTTGCAGCAGCACTTTTTCCAGACCATCAGCAATATCTTCCACCACCTGATGGGTATAGGCGATACAAATATGAATAGGGGCATAAACACTTACGGTTCTTCCGCTTTCGCCGGCGCTGCTTAATAATATAGATCCTGTTCGGGCAACCAGGTATTCACATCCTGTGATGGCCGCATCACAATCGGCTAAAGTAGGGTGGTAATTAAACGGAAATCCGCTTGCATGCAACATTTCCTGTAGGGCAGTTTCTCTGCAAAATATTTTTTTCCATTTTCGCGTCTCCGCGAGTGAACTAAGTTGAGCTACCAGTTCTTCTTCACTGCTGCAATAAGAAAATCGTCCTTGCAGATTGGTAAATTTCTCGGCAAACTCAAGGGCTGGTTCTTGTTGCAGGGCCGGATAAGGAGGCAGGGGCTGGGTAGCAGGAAAGGGAACAGGCACCGGTTGCTTCAGTGCCTGTTTTATTTTTTTCAATATGGTATCTCTGGCGTTGCTGCCCATATCTTATACTATAGTTGCGTTTTCGTCGGAGTTGGGCTGGCCCGGCCCAATCGTATGCTCGCCCACCACTTCATCATTCTTCAGCTCGGGTTCTATAGTGATCGGCTTTTTTTCTTCAAAAGGTCTTTTGCCGATTAAAAATTCCACATCACTTTTATGCAGCACTTCCTTACTCAACAATTCTTTTGCCAAAACTTCCACTTCGTGCTTCTTTTCTTGCAGCAATTGAATGGTTCTTTGGTAAGCTGCATTAATGATAGATCGAACTTCCTCGTCAATCATTTTGCCGGTTTCTTCGCTATAGGGCTTGGTGAAAGTGTTTTCCTGAGTAGGGTCGTAAAAACTTACGTTGCCCACATGTTCGTTCATACCATATGCAGTTACCATGCTATAGGCAATGCGGGTAATTTGTTGCAAATCGTTGGCAGCGCCGGTAGAAATTTTTCCAAAGAATACCTGCTCGGCAGCTCTTCCACCCAAGGTCATACAAATCTGGTCGTTCAGCTGGTCGGTATTATACAGATACTGTTCTGTGGGGGTATATTGCGCATATCCCAATGCTGCCGTACCGCGCGGAACGATGGTTACTTTCAACAGCGGATATGCATGTTCTAAAAACCATCCACATACTGCATGACCAGCTTCGTGATAGGCAATGATTTCTTTTTCGTGCGGTGCGATGATTTTGTTTTTCTTTTCCAACCCACCAATTACACGGTCAATCGCATCCTGAAAGTCAATCATTTCTACGGAGGTCTTTCCTTTTCTGGCGGCTATCAGTGCTGCTTCATTGCATACGTTGGCGATATCGGCGCCGGCAAATCCGGGTGTTAATTCGGCCAAACGATGCAGGTCGAGTTTTTCAGAAATTTTAATCGGCAGCAGATGCACTTTAAAAATGGTTTCTCTTCCTTTAACATCTGGCTTATCTATAGAAATCTGACGATCGAAACGACCGGGACGCAGCAAGGCTGAGTCTAATACATCCGGGCGGTTGGTAGCTGCCAGAATGATGATGCCGGTATCGCCACCGAATCCGTCCATTTCAACCAGTAATTGGTTGAGGGTATTTTCTCTTTCATCATTGCTCATGATGGCGTTTCTTCCACGTGCTCTTCCGATCGCATCAATTTCATCTATAAATATGATACAGGGGGCTTTTTCACGAGCCTGCTTAAACAGATCGCGAACCCGGCTGGCTCCCACGCCCACAAACATTTCTACAAAGTCGCTACCACTTAAGCTGAAGAAAGGCACTTGTGCTTCTCCCGCCATGGCTTTTGCCAATAAAGTTTTACCGGTACCGGGGGGGCCCACTAATAATGCACCCTTGGGTATTTTTCCGCCGAGGGCTGTATATTTTTTGGGGTTCTTTAGAAAATCTACAATTTCCATTACTTCTACTTTGGCCTCGTCCAATCCGGCCACATCGGCAAAGGTGATATTCACTTTTGCACCTTTATCAAACAGGGTAGCCTTAGATTTACCAATGCTGAAAATACCTCCAGGACCACCGGCACCGCCTTGGCCACCCATTTTGCGCATCATCAATACCCAAACACCCACAATTAACAATAAAGTGAAAATGGTGCTGGATAGTGGACCGGCCCAATCCTGATCTTCTACTATCTGTTGGCTAACCTCTGGAAGACCCTTTTCGGTAGTGATTTTTTTAATGCTTTCGGTAAACGACTTCCAGTCAATCACCTTAAACTCGAACAAGGGTTCTTTTGCTTTGGTGGTGGTTATAGATTTTCTCAGCTTTTTAACGTAATATTCTTTTTTCAGGCTATCCGGATATAAATATACCCGAACCCGATCTTTGTTTTTTACCAGATCTATTTTCGCAACGTCTCCCTTTAGCAGCATGTTGTTTTCGAATTCCTGCTGACTAACCTCAAGTAAGTCGGGAGAGAACTTTCCAAAATAGGCAATTACCAGTGCAATAAATGCAATGATATAAATCATGTATATATTAAACTTCGGCCCCTTCTTTTGACTGTCGGGAGATCCGGGTTTGGGTGTTTTAGTCTCTTGTGGCATATAGGTACAGTAACTTTACTATTTTAAAGGAGGTATGGTAATCGATGATTATTCGGTATGATCCAATGCAGAGGCGTCGCTCCACATTTCTTCTAGTTTATAAAATTTTCGTGCGTCGGGATGCATCACATGCACCACCACATTCACATAATCAATCAGCACCCACTGTAAAGCCTGGCGGCCCTCATGCTTATAGGGCATTTCATCGCAATCCTGCTTCACCTGAAATTCCACTTCATCGCAAATGGCTTTTACCTGGGTGGTACTGGAGGCTTCACAAACAATAAAAAAATCAGCAGAGGCTTCGGGAATTTTTCTCAAATCGAGGCTTACCACTTTTTCGCCCTTTTTATTCTGAATGGCTCGTATAATCGACTTGATGATTTTTGAGTTGCGGTTGAGCCGGGTGATCGTATTTTTTTTTCGGCTATTTAATACAGAAAGCGTTTCCAATAAATTTCTATGTTTTGTTAATGAATATCGGTTGATTTTGGGCCCTGTGAATAATTCTTCCCCGGTTGCAGGAAAACTGAAAGCCCAATAGCTACCTTTACAAAAATACTACTTCTTTGCTACCTGCCCACGTTAAAAGTCCTATTGGCACGCCGTTCATCATTTTACCGGAAGTAGATAGTACCAATAGGTATGCCAAAAACCAAATAGACACCAAAATGGCCGACCATGGTACGGTGTATTTCGCTCACCATCAGCTAGAAGGAAAGGGGCGAATGGGTAAACGGTGGGCCAGCGAGCCGGGTAAAAACATACTGATGTCGGTAGTAATAAACACTTCCCTGCAAAAAAACAGGTCTTTGCCCGGGCTCAACCAATGGGTTTCGGTTGCTTGCTACGATTTTTTGAGCCAATATGCCGGTGAAGAAACCCGAATTAAATGGCCGAACGACCTTTACTGGCGTGACAGAAAGGCAGGTGGGATTTTGATTGAAAATACCTGGAGGGGGAATTTGTGGAACTGGGCGATTATTGGAATAGGACTGAATATCAATCAGTCGCATTTTGAGGAGGGTATAGGGCAGCCCGTCTCTTTGCAACAAATTACTGGAAAAGTTCACCCACCAGTTGATCTGGCAAAAGAACTGTGTACCTGTTTAGAGCGTCGTTATCAGCAATGGATAC